>JAFGRF010000323.1 GCA_016935295.1 Caldifarciminota bacterium
AGCCGGCAGGGGCAGCACCAGTACCCGTAGCGCTTCTCGTTCTCGATCAGGCCCTGAACGAGCCGGAGTACGAAGTTCTTGTCCGGGTTGAGCCGGTACCCGCCTTCCTCGGCTTCCCGCTTGAGCCGGTCGTATGTCTTCAGTACCTCGTCGGAGAATCCCTCTTCTGTGTTCATATTTCCAGCAACTCCCGGAGTCGGTCTTCATCAAAACCCGTCACCACCTCGGTGTCGATCTTGATGGTGGGGAATGAGCCCCGCGGGTTCAGCTCGCGGACCTTGTTGGAGGCCTCGGTCCGCTCATCGCCCTGGCACTGGTCGACGTAAATGTACTCATACTGAATCTGGTTGGCGTCGAGGAGTTCCTTGGTCTTGCGGCACCAGCCGCAGGTAGAGAGCGCGTACAGGGCCACGCGGTGCTTGGCATTCTTGCCGGGGACATGGGTGAACTTCACTGGTGAGCAGCCTCTCTTCCGGCCGCGTCATGGCCGGAGCATTCCGGGCATTCCTCTGAGTCCTTGGGGAGCGGTTTGCCACAAGCCGGGCAGTAGCGGATTTTCACGTTGCAGGGCACGCAGGGTACTCCGGGCGGGGCGACTGGCTCGTCGCAGTAGGGACAACGGCAGCCCTCTTTCTCCCCTTCGTTCTTCCTCGCCAGGTAGTCCTCAATTGCCTTGTGGAGCGCGTCCGCGCCGAGGTTGGAGCAGTGAAGTTTGTTGGGCGGCAGCCCGCCCAGCTCCTTGGCCACGTCCGCATTCGATATCTTCATGGCTTCATCGACGGTCTTGCCCTTGGCCATCTCGCTCACCATCGAGGAAACGGCGATGGCCGCTCCGCAGCCGAATGTCTTGAACTTCACGTCGGTCAGGATGCCGTTGTCGATTTTGACGTAGAAGGTCATCATGTCGCCGCAGACCGGGTTGCCGACTTCGCCTACACCGTCCGCTTTATCGATTTCGCCGACGTTCCGCGGGTTGCGGAAGTGCTCCATCACCTTCTCAGAATACATCAACTCTCCTATAGGTCATATAGGTCCCATTGGTCCTATTCGTGTTCTGCCTGGTGCTCGTCCTCGCACGTCTCGCCCGGCTTCACTGCGTAGGGGTCTTCGCCCTTCTTGAACTTCGCGTACAGAGGGGAGATCTCTCTCAGGCGAGCGGCGATTGGCGGCAGCTTCTCCAGAAAAAGGGTGACGTCGGCGTCGGTCGTGTCCTTGCCCATTGTCAGCACCAGCGAAGACTGGGCTTTGGTGTGCGGCAGGCCCATCGCCAGCAGCACATGCGATGCCTTCAACGTCTTGGCCGAACACGAAGAGCCCGATGCTGCGGCGATGCCCCCGTCGTCCAGGAAGAGCAGCATAGCCTCGCCTTCGACGAACTCGACCACCACGCTGACGTGGCCCGGTATCCGTTTCGCACGGGACGCGACCGAGTCCTTCGCGGACTCGGGTCCTGTCTCTGGCGGGACTGGGCCGGTGAACAGCACATGGTCCAGTTTGCCCGGCAGTTCCTTGAAGATGCGCTGTGCCAGCTTCGTCATGGTGGCTGACCACTCGGGCAGCTTTGCTTTGGTGACTGCAGCGGCGGCGCCGAAGCCGGCGATTGCGGCCACGTCCTCGGTGCCGGCACGCCGGTTCTTCTCCTGGAACCCGCCTTCGATGAGCGACTGGATGCGGGTTCCCCGCTTCAGGTACAGGGCAGCCGCGCCCTTCGGGCCGTAGACGGACATGGCCGGGAACGTGTAGGCGTCGACTCCGAGGTCGGCTACGTCAACCGGGATCCGGCCGACCGCGGCGGTGCCGTCGGAATGGAACGGCACGCGGTAGCGGCGCGCCAGTGCGGCCAGTTCCTTGATGTTCTGGATAGTGCCGACCTCGTAGTTGGCGTGCATCACCGATACCAGAACCGTCTCCGTCTTGATGGCGGCTGCCAGTTTGTCAGGATGGACGGTTCCATCCGGTTCGACAGGTACAAGGTCATACTCCAGTCCGAGCACGCAGAGCGACTTCAGTGCTTCGAGCACCGATACGTGCTCGGTCGCGGAGGCGACGATGTGCATACCCTTGTCCCGGTGGGCAAGGGCGAAGCCCTTGATGGCGAGGTTGTTCGATTCAGACGCGGATGCGGTGAACACGATATCGTCGGGCCGGGAGTTTATAAGCGCCGCTACCTGCGTCCGCGCATCATCCAAGGCTGCCCGCGGCCTGGTTCCGAAGCGGTGCATGCTCGATGGACTGCCGAAGTCCTCGTTGAGGAAAGTCAGCATCGCCTGCCGTGCCTCAGGCAGAAGAGGGGCGGCGGCAGCGTGGTCGAAATATCCTTCTGGCATACGGGTTAGACGGCCTCGGCCTTGAGCGCGGTTCCTTTCCTCTGGTGCGGCATCGTCCTAAGTTTATGACTGTGTCTGCGCATGTCAACTGAGGCCAGACGTCACCGGTCGGGCAGACACAGCCCCCGCCTGTCAGTCGAATCCAAGACGGCGGCACAGAGTGGTGTGGAGGCCGTCGCTACCCCTCCGTGCGCGCTTGGTCAACGTGGCATCTGGCACTGGTCGCGGGTCAATCATATAAGCTATTGTTTGTCAATATATTATCTCGACATCGACTATGTAAGTAGGACTACTATTGACAAATGAGATGACTTCCTCTATCATCATGCCGTGGAATCGCTTGAACTGCTGAGGGCGCTCGGCCTCTCGACCTATGAAGCTGAGGTGTATCGCGCCCTGCTCAAGGTAGACAAGGCCAAGGTGCAGGACCTGGCGCGCGTAGTCGCTGTGCCGCGGCCCCAGATATACGTCGCGCTCGGCGCGCTGCTCGAGAAAGGGCTGTGTCAGGAAATTCGAGGTAAGGTGACCTTCTACGCTGCAGTCGCACCGAACACGGCATTCCGCGGTGCCCTGCGCAAGGAGGAGGAATTGCTCAAGGCCAAGGCCGGGGGTGTTTGTGCTCTGGACGAAGAGCACCAGCGCCTGGAGCCAAAGAGCGTACCGCCCAGCTTCGTGCAGGTGCTGAGAGGCAGGCAGATTCGGCATACGATCGATGAGATGGTTGCGGCCACGACGGGGGAGTTGCTTATCGCTTTCAAGTACGTGAAAGAGC
>JAFGRF010000324.1 GCA_016935295.1 Caldifarciminota bacterium
AAGCGAATCCAGGCCGCCACTGAAACGGCTCGCCCACGACTGGTTGGGCCCGCCAAACGGGGCACCGATGCAGGCAATGACCAGCCTGACCATCTGCTGCGGGGCGAGTGTGAACGGCCCTGAGCACTGGACGAACCGCTTGTCAGCCTTGGCGATGTCGAGCGCCGAGTCGAACGGCGCGTACACGCCGGTCCGGTAGTCGTACCCGGCCATGGTCAGGTACTGGGCCGCGTCGGTCACCGGGTCGATGTCGATGGTGAACTTCTTGAACGCGGTCATCCCCAGCGGGGTGCTGTCTGGACCGATCGGGGACTCGAGGAACTTGTAGGCGAACACGCCCGGCGTGCCGCTCTCCCACGTCGAACCGGGGTTCTCCTGGTTGTTCTCGTCGCCGACGAATCCGACGTTCTTCACCGTATCTGCGCCCGGCACGTAGGTATTGAGCAGCGTGCCGACCATGTCATCGGTAGCATCGCCGACGTCCGGGTCGCAGACTGCGCCCATGAAGCAGTCCTTGAGCGTATCGGTGGTGCTCGCGTTGCGAACGACGTAGGTGATGAAGAAGATGTCCTGGTTCGAAGGGTAGTTCCAGGCGTAGACCGTCTGGTAGACGTTGATGTTCTGGGGCTTGCCCGGCGATATGTGGTTCTCCGACAGGACATCGGAGTAGGCACACCACATATCCTGGAGCGAGAAGTTCTCCTTAGGCACGATGGTGTCGAGTTCCGAAGCTGTAACCCAGCGTTCACGCGGCGTCGGTGGCCAGTCGCCCGGGTAGACGAAGATCCGGTCGTCCGGGCTGCCGGTGCCCTCGGCCGCTTTCTCGACCGTGACCGGCGACATCTCGGACCCGCCAGAGTTCGGGTTGTACCCGAAGGTAACAAGCGTGTCGGACATGCTCGGGTCGTCCGCCCGGACCCGGATCGAACCGAACCAGAGGCCGGCGCCGAAGATGTAGCAGTTCTTGAGGGGCTGGGGCCAGGAACCGCCGGCTTGACCGGAGCCGCTGGTCGGGTCGTAGGCGTACTTGCCGTCGTTGTGGAACGGGCAGAGCCACTTGTTGACGTTCAGCCACTCCAAGTCGTAGATCCGCTGGCCCGGGGGTGGCGGCGTGGCGCTGCGCGCTACCGCCAGACCTGCCACCATCGTCAAGAGCACGAGGAGCAGCCCGGCGGTCTGCCACTTGCAGTTGGTTAAGAGTGATTTCATGGTTGCTCCTTAGAACGACAGGCTCAGGCCGAGTTTGAACTTGCGCGGCGGCCCGTAGTATGTCGGCGGTGTGTTTGCATCAGTGTAGGCCTTGAGGTAGGAGGCATACTGCTCGCTGCGGGTGATGAAACCGTCGTGGTTGTAGTCGCGCGCAGGGTGGTAGTAGTAGTCACCGAACAGGAACCCGGAGGCGCTGAACTCGTAAGGGGTAATCACGCGACCGGTGTAGTCGGGCTTGCCGGTGGCGGAGAACACGTTGGTGACGATCTCGGTGTTCAAGATGTTCGTGATGTCGCAGTTGATCGCGAGCGCCATGCCGGCGAACGTGAAGTCCTTGCTCAGGCGGCCGTCCAGCGCATAGCTGCCCGGCAGCCGGGCCGAGTTCGTCAGCCCGATCTGATTGCCCTTCTGGTCGGTCGGCGTATAGGGGGTGCCCGAACCGTAGGAGAACACACCCGAGACCTCGAAGTCGCGCAGCGGCACAAAGGTGAAGTCGGAGGGGAACGAAAAAGCCAGGTCGCCATGGAACGAGTGGCGCACGTCCTGGTCGAGGAAGTAGTCTAGCTGCCGCGGCGTCTCGCGCTGGTACTGAGCTTCGGCGGTCGAAGCCGTTCCCTTGGCAATCTGGAACGTGTAGCCAACGCGGCTCGACCAGTACTGATTGAGCGCTTTGGTCATCGTCGCCTCGAAGCCCTGGATTCGCGCGTACTCCACGTTGTAGTACATCGTGTACGGCTGGGGCAGTGCCTGAACTACCCGTACTCCGGCCAGGTCGAAGACGTCCTTGTAGAACGCGGTCACGTCGAACGCGAAGATGTCGCTCACCTGGGCGTCGAAGCCCATCTCGTAGGCCACGGTCTTCTCGGCGCCCATGTCGGCGTTGCCGACGATGACATTGCCGCGGCTGCGCAGCTCGGCCGCAGTCCGGTCGGCGTAGGTGTAAAGGTCGGAGAACGACGGGTTCTTGTAGAAGTGGCCGTAGGAGAAGCGGAACTTGATCCGCTCGGTGATCGGATAGGAAAGACCGAGGCGCGGTGCCAGTCGGTACTTGGCCGGCACCGGCAGCAGCGAGTCGGCTATCTCATTCCGCGCGCCGAGACTCTCCGGGAACGCCCGCACGTTGGCTTTCGATTCGAGGTAGTCGAACCGGATGCCGGCCCTGACCACCAGGTCCTCAAAGTCGGCCCGGTCCTGAATGTAGGCGGCGGCGACCAGCGGCTTGTAGTTGTAGGCATCCCAGAACGGATTCTGGTCCCAGGGCAGCGAGTTCTCGTAGATCGAGAGCGAGTACTGGGTGAGGTCGATGCCGGTCTTGATCTCGTGGATCTTCGACACCGTGTGCGTAAGGTCGAACTTGCCCAGCACCTGGTCGGTGGAGCGGTAGTGCCAGGTCCGGTTGTCGCCTTCGGTGATGAACAGCCCGGCCACGCCCCACGGGTTATCGGTCAGCGCATATGCGGATGCGAAGTTCTTCTTGCCCGGATGCGCGTAGACCGTGTCCCCGCTCGGGGAAAGCCAGTACGACCGGTAGAGCTGGAGCACCGCGTCGCGCTTCGACAACCCCTCCCAGTTGTTGAACACCCAGTCTTCGGCGCGGAAGATGTAGCGATCCCAGATGCCGGCCTTCCGCAGCGCGCCCCAGCCGCCGGTGGTGTCGGCTGCCTCGGCGTTGAAATCGCGGACGGTCCGGATGAGCGATGTCTGGAACCAGCCGATCTTCGCTTCGTAGACCGTGGTCTTCGAAAGCAGGTGGTTGATGGTGAAGTTCGCCTTGTACGACCGGACCCGGTTCGCGTACAGGCTCTGCTGGTAGTACTTGTACGCGTTGCCCCAACTCCACCACTGGTAGTTGGAGTGATACCCATCGACCGTGAACTTCAGTCCTTCTTTGGACAGGAAGAATTCCTGGGGCATCTGCACGGTGAGCTTGCCCTCCAGGGCGTACTCGCCCCGGGGCGAGTTGATCTTGTACCGGACGTTGGCGTCGTCATCGGTCTTGAAGTACTCGGCCGAAAGGAAGTAGCGGAGACGCTTCCAGATCGGGGTCGGGCCGCCCAAAGAGAACGTCACGCGGTTATAACCGAAGTTGTAGCCCGTGCTGTGCGGGAAGATGTCATCGGTGGTATATCCGACCCGTCCGGTCGTCCTCGAACCGCCTTCCTTGGTCACGGCCTTGATGATGCCGGACATTGCCGAGCCGTACTCCGCGTCGAAACCGCCGGTGATGACGACAACCGACTGCAGGGCGTCGGTCGTCGGCTTCGGCGACGACCAGAGCGTACCGACCAGCGCGTCCTGCGCGGCCACGCCGTCGACCAGGTAGGCGACGTCGTCGAACCGGCCGCCGCGGATGTGGGTCCAGCCGCCGCCCCGGCTCTGGGTTACGCCGGCCTGCAGGCCGACCAGTTCGGAGAGGCCGGTCACCGGCAGCCGCTTGAAGTCCTCGTCGGTGATGACCCGCTCGACGACCACGTTCGTCCGCTGAACCAGTGTCGTCTTCTTGGCGACGACGTCGATGGTCCTGCCGATATCGATTACCGTCACTGACAGCTGGAAGTCTACGGTCGTCGGGTTGTCCTGAATGACCAGCACGTCGGTCACCCGCTGCTCGTTGTAGCCGGTATAGGAAGCGGTCACGCTGTACCTGCCCGGCGGCACGTTGATTATCTGGTACTGGCCGTTCAGGTCGGTCGCGTAGCCGAGTTCGGTGCCGTCGACCACGACGCTCGCGCCGATCAGCGCCTCACCGGTCTTCTTGTCGGTCACGCGGCCGATGACGGAGCCCGTATTGGCGGCCCATGCGATGCCGGTCAGGACCAGCAGTCCGACCAGCAGAATCCGTGCTCTTTTTCTCATCGTCCACCTCCCTCTATCCGAATCGGGATGCTCCAGACGGTTGCGTTCCAGTCGCCCTCGTTCTCCCAGAGCACGGGCGCCGGGATGTGCTCGAGCGACAGGCGGTAGATGCCCGGTGTCACCGAATCGAACTTCACGGTGTCGCTCCCCGCCGCCCGGTTGTACTCGTAGCGCTTTCCGTTGAAGTAGACGTAGTCCCACGCGTCACCCTGGTTGGTGAGCAGGCCCGTCACCTGGACCCAGTCGCCGACCGAGTAGGTCAGCAGGCCGGTGTCAGCCGAGTAGAACCGCTGAATCCCATAGTGCAGCGTATCCGGCCGCAGGTTCACGGTGTCGACCCGGTTGTCCAGGCTCTTCAGGGAGAGGTACAGGATGTAGGGCGCGTCATCCGGCCCGGGCACGTAGAACCGCCCGCCGCCGGCCAGCTTCCAGAGCTGCCATGCGCCGTCCATCTTCTTGAGTACGCAGCCCTCGATCGAGGCGCCGTTGAGCGGCTTCTCGATGACGGTGTCGCAGGGCAGCATCGAGTCCGTGTAGAACGGCAGGCGCAGCGTCTCAGTCGGCGATATGACTATTTCCGAGTCGTACAGGTAGTTGGTCTTCTGCCACGCGTGCATCAGCACCTTGCCGGGAATCGTCTCGGCCAGGGTCACCGTGCAAGTTGTCTCCTGGCTGAGGGTATCCAGCCCGGCGATGAACGTGTACTTCAGCGCGTAGGAAGCGGTGTCGAACACGTGCTGAAGCCCGTCCAGCCGGAACCTGCCCTTGAACCGGTTGCCCGTGAGCTCGTCGTTCAGGAGCGTACGGGTCGTGCCCGGCAGGACGGTGTCACACATCTCCATCGCCAGCTCGGCGATACCGGTCTTGAAGTAGCCCTCATTCGCCGCCACCGCCGCCATAATACCGGCGGTGTCATCTCTGGTCGGCTCCCAGATTCCCTCCGGCGCGATTCTGCCGCAGCCGAATATGGCCGCAGCCAGTAGCGCGCACAGCGCCGCCCCGGCCAGCTTGCGCAGCCGATGGCGTCCGCCCTGAACACACCACAGACTCATTCTGCCTCCCTTTGCTCACTCGCCGCTGCGCCGGCCGGCGTCGGGACATGACCGACACTCTCCTCGAGTCTCGAACCATGGCCCAACCCTGCCGCCCGTGCGGCAACCTTAACAGCACCACTCATGTCCCGGTTGCGCGGCCCCGTACGGGGCGCCTGCGTCAGCCGGGGTTTGTCAAAGAACAGACTGGTTGACAGCCGTCAGGCTGTCAACGGTCAACGCCGTATCGGCCCTCAAAACGAGCCCGATCCGAAGCCGACCATAGACTCGGGCATCCAAACCCGAGTCAGTGAGAACTTTAGACCATAAAACCCGTGAGTCAAGCAGGGCACGGGTGTCAGAAAGCCGGGAAAGCAACCCGGCACCGTCGCTGCTAGCTGGTCGGTTCACCGCGTTCACCTCGCCGTGACCGTCTCCGTTCGCAGGACCTGCTCAGCCCTGCGGCTCAGGTAGCCCGAAATCTCCGCGGCCCCGGGGGAAGAAAGAAGCTGGGTCAACTCCGGGTCCTCGCCGTCCACGACCCAGCGCTTGAGGAAAACTCGGGCCACGGCCGGCCTGGCACAGACCTCCTCGGCCAAGGCCCGGGCCTGCGCCAGCGCCCCGGTCTCGCCGTGGTCGAGGAACAGCCGCAGGTGGCAGATCAGCAGGTTGCTCAGGATCCTGGTGAACTTCTCCTCGGCCAGACTCCACTTCCTGACCAGCCGCTGCGCATCAAGGCAGAGCTCAATCGCCTTCTCGAGCGCGGGCCGAGACTGGCCGCCCTGTACGTACTCCACCTGGGCGAGACTCAGGCGGGCGGAAACCTGGTCAATCTTCTCGCCGATATTGGCATCCACCCCGTCCGCACGACTCCGGGCTGCGTCGGCCATGACCTGCCGGTAGTACTCCTTCGCCCGCTCGAAATGCAGGTCTGCCTGTTCCTTGCGGCCTGCCCGCTGTTCCCCCGCCGCGCGCGTATACTCGGCAATCCCGAGCTGGTCCAGGAGCCTGAGACGCTGCCCTGACTCCGGCGCCAGTTGCAGCGCACTCTGGAGGAAATAGCGGGTAAGAGCGTATGGCTCGATGCCGCCCGGCGGCGCGCCGGTGGCGGAATCGGGCATCAGCTCGCGAATCGTAGACACGCGTCCCTTCATCTCAAGATTGTAGCTCTCGCACTGGGTCAGGCGTTTCGCAATTCTGTCTCGGACTGACTCGGGGTCCTGCGCGCAGACGATGTCGAACTTCAAATCCTGGTCGTTCGACCAGGCGCGCAGCACCGACTGCCCGAGGATGCCGATCACCCACGACAGCCGCAGCCGGAGCGCGCGGACGTAATGGTCGGTAGGCTGGTAGGCAATGTCGGTGGCCCAGGACAGGCAGGTGGGACATTCCGCCAGGTGCTCGCCGACCTGCAGATATGGAAAAGGCTTGCTCTTGGTTTTCGCCCAGTCGGCAATCAGTTGCCGAACGAGGCTGCAGGACTTGGAGCGGACCGCCGGGCTATGCACCACACGTTGCCTTTCTGCCAGGTCTTAGCCCGGTGCGGCCTGAGTAGCGGGCCGGACCAGTGCCGCCTTCGCGGTCCGACCTCTTCCGAGTTGTCTGGTGCACTCCGCGCCGGCCGGCAGACCGAACAGCCTGGCAAGGAATGCCCGTCCCTCATCACCGGTCAGCCCGAGCGCCCCGAGGCGTCTCCGGACCGCATCGCGATGCTTGTACACGACCCACTGGTTCCGGTGAATCTTCTGTCCTACGTCGGCGGCGGTCATGTCCTTGGACAGCAGCCAGATGATGTCGCCGTCCTCGCCCATCTCGACCAGCCACTTGATCATTCCGTAGTGTCTGCCGTCCTCGTAGGTGCGCGCGACCTTCAGCAGTGTCCGGTCCACGCACTCCATCGTCATGCCGTAGAGCCGCGCTACCTCGCAGCGCGAGAGATTACCTTCATACCAATTGTAGAACATCTGCTGCTCACGCCCGCCGGCGCTCTCATCCGGGCACGCCCGAGCGTATCCGCCGTCCGGGGCAGCGGCAAGCAGTGCCTCCTCGGTGCAGACACCGATCTGCCTGCCCGTCAGTTCCTCGGGTCCCGGCGTCGTGGTGCTGCCCGCTTCGTCCTCTTTCAGCGCCGCCGACTCCTCCGGGATGCTCTCGGTGCGGTAGGAATCACTGAGGACGTTGTGGTACTCCTTGCCGAGGACCCGCAGGGACGCGCGCAGATACTGCCGGGGCGAGTACTTCTCGATATGGTCGTGCAGATGTCGGGAGAGGAACTCCATTGTCCGGTGCAGGGCCGCCTCGTAGACATCGTTGTACTTCAGACAGACGTCCAGCCCGTGCGGCTGCCTGGGACCCGAAACGCGGATGGTCGCGCCGCGGGCGAACTGCAGCAGGATGAGGTGAGTCAACTCCACAAACTCTGAAACCTCGGCTTCGCTCAGGACCTCGTATCTGGCCTTCAGACCACCGAAGACAGCCTCCAGCGCGGCAAAGGCGCTCCGCCGGTCCAACCGGGCGATTCCGGCTATCACGCGGTCCATCTCAGCCAGGAGCGGCGACATTGCCTTGTCTCCTGTTCTGTCCGATGGTTCCACGGTGGCTGGTTCGGCCATGGGCGTGTGCCGCCTATCTAGAGATCATCAGCAGACCGCCCAGATTTCGCGAGAAGCACCAGACCCACCAGGGCAGGTTCGGCACCACTTGCTGGATCCGGAGATTCGGCCTCTCGCTCCAAACGGGTCCAATGCTCTGGTCGTCCGCCGTGTCTCTGACCACGGTTCCGAAATCGAGCCGCGGACACGGAGGGTTGTAGGAGTCGCGGCTGAACACGGGCTTCGTCACCTCTGCGACCGAGTTGGGGCCGACTCTGACGAACGCTGCCGGTCTTGCCAGTACTACGCTTGTGAGCAGGATAACGACCAGGATGGGCAACAGCCTCTTGAACGTGCGCATGATTCCTCCTCTGTGGCTATGCGCCGAGGCGCGATTCTGGGAACTCATGACCGGTTCCATACATAGTCATATACTTCCCGATTGGAAAGGCAGTTCACCGCCTCTCCCAGATAGATTCTACCCCCCGGCATTTCCCTGTCAATACGAGCCGGCTGCCGTACCGTAAGTGGTAACGCATCAAGACGATGCAGACGCGCATCCAGCCCGGCAGGCCCGCCGCGGTGGTGCCGACGGCGCACGGAACAGCTCCCGCTTCCTGGTTGTCAGCACAGCATCTCCGACTATTCTGTCCGAGCTTGACAGGCAGGGGAACGGAGTGTGTAATGAGTCGGCTCCTGGCCGTAAGGGGAGGCCGGCCGGACGCCCTTCCAGGAATCGTGCCTCCCGTTGAACAGGGAGGAAGCTTGCCCAGAACGGTAGCAGTCATCACGCTCTTCGCCGCGATGCTCGCCGGCATCAGCCTCGCGAACAACTCCAGCCTGATTGCAGAGCCGGATCCCGGCCCGTTCATCCGCTGGGAGAAGTTCTACGACCGGAACGGTAACCCGCTGCCCGGGAACCCGCAGGACGACGTCGGCGCGGACTCGCTCTTCTTCAAGTGGTACGGCGTGCTCGATACGCTGTATGGGTGCCCGAAGTCGGAGGTGCCGGACCCGGCTCCGGTCAGCTGCCGGGCCCGATTCGCTTTCCTCGATGTCCAGACTCGGGTCGGGATGGACCCGGCCGGCACCTACATCTACGAGGTAAACGGCACCACGCTGCGCCGGCACAGCACGAGCGACGGGTCTCACACCGACTATACGATTACCAACGGCAGCTCCGCGTGCCGCGCCGACGGCAACTACCTGTACGTGCCGGTCGGCGACGTGGTGTACAAGTACACCCTCACCGGCACCCTCGTCAGCCAGACGACGCTCGACATCACCCCGCACCAGTACAACTTCTCGCTCGCCAACGACACGGTTTGGTGCGGAACCGATACGGTCCTCAACGGCTACGCGTGCTCGAATTTCACGGGCGGCTCGATAACGGCCGACGCCACGTGGAACGTCGGCGGCGGCAGCCCGTCCCCGGCGTTTGTCGCCTGGGACGGCCGGTACTACTACGTCGTCTGGAGCGGCAATGCCAGCAGCACGTTCAAACGGTTCAACCCGAACCGCACCCTCTCGGCCAGCGGCACGGCAAGCGTCGACGCGCGCGGCCTGATGTGCGTCGGGCCGGGCGTGCGGCAAGCCGTACTCGACTCGCGGCTCCCCGCTATTCTGTGTGGGTAAGGTTGTTGACGGAGGGGTGTTTGGTGGCTAGCTTCAGCTA
>JAFGRF010000325.1 GCA_016935295.1 Caldifarciminota bacterium
CTGTCATACCCGTGGTCTCTCCCGCAGTCTCTCCTGCAGTCTCACCCGCAGTGACCTCCGCCCGGACAACGGCCGCGCCTCTTGGCTTGACCGCGGGCGGAACCGGCTGGCCTTCACTGCGCATGCAGGCCTAACCTCGCCCGCTCCTGCGCCTCCCACTTCCTCAATCCGAAAGCGCCCTCCTCCGCACACCGGTGTCGTACCGTTGACATTCGTCCGAGCGAGGCTATCCTATGGACGTGCAACACCGGCCGCTGCTCTACATCGAGACCTCGGTCTTCGGTTTCTACTACGACGAGGAACCGCGCAACGCGCTGCGGCGCGAAGCGGTCGTGACCCTGCTGAACCAGGTGCGCATGGGAATCCTGGATGCCTTCACTTAGCCGCCTACCTTCAGCGAGCTGAGCCGCACCGGCGGTGCCCACCGGGATGACCTGCTGACGCTGCTTGCGGAAGTGCGCACCCTGTCCATCGACGACAACGAGATTGACGCGCTTACCGAAGCCTACCTGCGTGACGATGTCATCCCGCTCGACTTTGCCGAAGACGCGGTGCATATCGCGTACGCGACGCTGGGACGTGCAGACGTGCTCGTCTCACTGAACCTTCGGCACCTGGCTAACGAATGGGCCGAGCGGCGCATCGCCGCCGTGAACCTACGCGAGGGCTACCAAGCCCTTAGTATCCGCACACCGGAGGAGGTGCTGACCTATGAAGATTGATGGCCTCGAATGGATGGACTGGCTGCACAAGACAAGACGGGAATCCGAGCAGAAACGGAAGCAACTCGGCCTCAGCCGGGTGGAATGGCTCCGGAGAATCGAGCAGGAAGCGGAGCAGATTCGCTCGGAGATGGCGGCGAAGGCCGCGCCCGTCGCCCGCGACAAACCGCAGTCAGGCTAATGAAATGACCCGCCCGCCGATTTGACACCCCCGCCCGAGAGTCTTACAATCCAGCCATGCCCGAGTGTTCCAACGGTCGGGTATATGTATCAGATGGACGAATCGCTGGAGACAAACGTGGAACGGGAGGTCGTGTGAAGCATCTTCTCTCGATCATGCTGCTGTGCGCGGCCTTGCTGCCGTGCACCTGCCACAACAACCCACCGGTTCCGCAGGGACAGCCCGACCTCGTGGTCGACGGCCGCCGGATTCTGGTCGAGCCGGGCCTCTCACGATTCTACCCTGACGGTTCGCCGGTTGGCGAGCCACTTCTCGTGTACATCCGCCTTACGGCGTCCGATTCCGGTCCGCTGCCGGTCGGGCTAGCCGCAACCCAGGCGTGGGTAGCAAGCGACGAGGATGTCTGGGAGACCGGGTTGACAGAGCACACTGCTAAGAAGACTGACTACCACTCCGCATACTACGCAGAGGGAGGGCCGGGGTGGACGCCGGGGCTCACTGCCGACGTCACCGTTCGAATCATACAATCTGGCGACGGGTCCTGGGACATACTCGTCCGGGACTGCGTGGTCAATGCGATTCAGCAATACTGAGTCACCATCAAGCCGACCGGGGCGAACCAGCGACCGGCACCCTGTTTCGGGAAGCTTCGGGACATCCGGCGCGGCGAGGCGGCGAGCCACGCCAGCTCAAGCGCAAGCTCAAGCTGTCAGCCGTGAGCCGTAGGCCGTCGGCCCTCTGCCCCGCCGATTTGACATACCTTCCTATTGACGGGACAGTCTGAGACGTCTAGCATGTAAGTGATGACAAGGTCAGTTAGGCTCTGGATTCTGCTTGGCGCCGGCCTCGTGCTGATTGCGCTTTGTGTCTACGTGGCCTTGCGTGCAGTCAGAAACACTCGGACGGCGACCACGCGTGCCGAACAGGTGGCGTTGGCTACGCGCCCGGTTGTAGTCGTGCCGGCAGCGGTCGAATCCACTCCTCGACATATGCCGACTGTGACACCGCAGGAGCAGCCGTCGCCTCGCTCCGACACCGACAGACAACAGCACGAGGCAGTCCTCAGGGGCCCTGTACGACCAGAGCGCGTCATCAACATATGCACCACGCGCTGGCGCCGGCCGTCTGCGTTCCACGATGGTTGGGGTTCAGACTCGTTCTACCTTAGCGAAAGGGACATCAAGCGGGTCGGTTCGCTTGAACGAGCACTGAAGGGAATACCCGGCGTCGTGGTCCGCTAGTTTCCTCTCCCCAATTCCGCCCGCCATTCGAGACTGCCTTTGCAGCCCAAGCTCAAGAGCAAGCGGACAGCAGTCAGTAGGCTGTAGTCCGTGGACAGCGGCAGGGCCGAGCCGTTGTCGGCTTCCGGCCAATCCCCAATCGCTAGTCCCTGTCCCCAATCCTCGCCCCTGACCCCTCGTCCCGCGCCCTTCTCCGGCCTCGGGCCTCTTGGCATACCGGCGAGGGAACCTTGTACAGCGGCCGTGCGTCTAACCGGGTGAGGGCACGGCTGCTCGGTATCAACTAAACGGCTCGGTCTTAGACATTGCCGCGATACGGAGCTGTCCGTGACTCTCTTTTGCCTGTGCCGGACAGGCCGGGTACTGTCGACAGCCCGGCCAGCCGGGGACGGCAGGGCGTATTCGCAGGGCCGGCCTGCGGTTTGACATGCCGTTCGCCTCGCACTAGACTGCTCTGGTTGCAGCGGGCAAAGATGCTGCGGCCCGACCCTTGGCGCACACAGGACGGGCGGCACATCGCCCCGGCAGGACATCCAAC
>JAFGRF010000043.1 GCA_016935295.1 Caldifarciminota bacterium
AGCTTCGCGAGAAGCACGACGCCATCGACGATTCGCGGACCCGGCCGGAAGAACAGGTCTTCATCGAGCTTGTCAAAGACGCGGCCGTTCCTGACCGCACTGACTTCGCCCCAGCCGACACGCCCGGCAACGTCCTTCACACTCATGTCAGGATGAAGCAGGAAAATCGCCTGCGGGTCGGCTCTCACCACCGCTTCCGGGTCGACCACCGGGTATTCCTGCACGGAGTTCGCGAACACATTCCTGCCACCGGCCCGTGCCAGCAACTCATTGATGAATGTGCCGCCGCCCGCAGTCATCAAAGGCGTTCCGGATATCTCCGCATAGACCCGCGGCGTATCAGGGAATGCCGGAATCGAATCAAGCCGCCTCCGCAGGGTAGCAGCCAGACTCTCCCCTGCCGCCTCGCGTCCGAGCAGTTGCGCCACCGCGTCTATCTCCCCGAGCACCGCACCAACGTCGGCCGGACGGGAAACGTAGACCGGGACCTTCATCTCGTTCAACCTCGCGAGCAACTGCCGATGTATCGGCAACGTGAGAAAGACAATCCCCGGATGCAACGCCACTATTCGCTCGAGGTCCGGAGTCATGAAATCCCCGACCTTGTACACGCTCCTGGCCGCTTCCGGGTAGCTACACTGGTTCGTGTTGCCGACCAGCTCCTTTCCTGCTCCGACCGCGTAGATGATTTCGGTCACGCTCGGGACCAACGACACCACCCTGAGGCCTGCCTGCGGTGGCGGCCGCTGTCCGCAGCCGGAAGTCCAAAGCAGAAGAGCCCCAAGCCACAAGCCGCAAACCACAAGCCGACGGCCATGACTTGGGATGCGATCAGGAACCCGGTGGGTCTGGCCTCCGTGGCCCCTGTCTGACAGTACGGTCATGTCGCGCGCCGCGTCATGTCCCGCGCCCGACCTAGGTTTCATCGCGCGGCGAGTCCGCCGGCTCAGGCACCGCAACGTTCGCGAGCCCTGGCTCGTTCACCTTGTTCCCGAGAATGGTGTACACCGTGTGTGCGACCATCCGGTCTGCAGGCCTGATCCCGGTCGTCCGCACGAGCATCTCCCGCTCGAGAGTTTCCTTCACGTGGATTCTGGCAAACCCCTGCATCTCCATGCCGGACACGGTCCTGCGTACCTGCTCCACGGTCGGCACAATCGAGACAAGCGTATACCCGCCCTTGAGTGCCTTGTGTGCCGGCGCCACCAGGGTCCACGGCTCCGGCACGTCCAGCAGCACCGCGTCCACGTCGGTCTGCTCGAAACCCTCGTGTTCCGGGTCGCGTACAAAGAACTCGCAGAAAGAGGCGAGGCCATACCTCTCGACGTTCGCCCGGGCGTTGGCGCTGAACTCGGGCCTGCGTTCGTACGAATAGACCCTGCCATCCGGCCGCACGAAGCTGGCGAGGATCGTGGTCAGCGCACCCGATCCGGAACCGGTCTCGACAACCCGCGCGCCGGGAAAGACTGCGGCGGCGAGCAGCATCGTACCGACATCCTTGGGATAAACGATGGTTGTAGAGCGCTTTACCTTCATAGCCAAGTCGGCAAGACCGGGCTTGAGCAGGTAGAACAGGAACCCGAGGTGGGTTCGGATTGCATCTCCGAACTCCCGACCTGCAATCCGGTCGAACGGAAGCTGGCCGCGGTGGGTCGAAAAACTGCCTTTGGGCTGCACGGTCACCAGGTAGTTCATTCGCTCGGAGTGATAGAGAATCACTTGGTCGCCGCTCTGTATCATCGTGCCCATTCTAGGTTCGGGCCGCATCAAGTCAAGCGACCGACACCCGCTTGGTACAGGCGATTCCCGGCTGCGCTTGACAGCAGGGCGCTTATGGATACGCTATGGGCGTGTCAGTGAACTCCCTTTTCAGAGGAATCGCCGAGCGCTTCACCAACGACATCGCGATCGACCTCGGCACCTCCTCCACCCTGATCTACGTCAAGGGGAAAGGCATCGAGCTGCGCGAGCCGTCTATCGTCACCATCGACGAACTGACCCATGAGGTGGTGGCGGTCGGCACCGAGGCCAAACGGATGCTCGGCCGGACGCCCGAGGGAATCCGCGTCATCCGGCCGATGAAAGACGGCGTCATCGCCGACTTCGGCATCGTCGAAATCATGCTCAAGACCTACATCGGCATGGTCCAGCGCAAGAAGCTCTTTGTCAGGCCGCGCGTCATCGTCTGCGTGCCTTCCGGCATCACCGAGGTGGAGAAGCGCGCGGTGCGCGACTCAATCGAAGCGTCCGGCGCCCGGGAGATCTACCTCGTTTCCGAGCCCATCGCCGCGGCCATCGGCGTCGGCCTGCCGGTCGAGGCGCCGACCGGCAACATGATCATCGACATCGGCGGCGGCACGACCGAAATTGCCGTAGTCGCGCTCTCCGGAGTCGTCAATGCCGCCTCGGTCCGCGTTGCCGGCGACGAGATGGACGACGCCATCGTCAACTACATCAAGAAGAACTACAACCTCATCATTGGCGAGCAGACGTCCGAGTCGGTCAAGATCGCCATCGGCTCGGCCTACGCGACCGGCAAAGAGGAAACCATGGAGATCAAGGGCCGCGACCTTGTCTCCGGCATACCGAAGACTATCCGTATTACCAGCACCAAGGTGCGCGAGTCGCTGGAAGAACCGATTACGCTGATTGTGGACGCGGTCCGGCTCGCCCTGGAGAAGACCCCGCCCGAACTGGCAGCCGACATCGTCGACCGCGGCATCTACATGTGCGGCGGCGGCGCGCTGCTGCGCGGGCTCGACCTGCTCATCAAAGAAGAGACCAGCCTGCCGGTGTTCGTGGCCGAGAACCCGCTGGAGAGCGTGGTGCGCGGCGCCGGCCGCATCCTGGAGAACATCAGCGTCAACGAGAAACTCGTACTCCGCGCCAAGTAGAAGAGCCCTGAGGGTCCGGTGATCGTGTCGTGACCGGTGGATGGCGGCGGCCGCTTTGCGCGGCTGATACGAGCTTGCTGAATCCGGCTGCCGTCCGGAAAGACCGAGCCGCCTGGCTGGTCATCGTCCTTGGTCTCATCCTGCTGCTGATCCCGAACCGGCTCCGCATCACCGTTGCGCAGCCTTTCCAGACCGTACTGCTGGCACCGCTCCGCATCGTGACGTCGGCCAGTCGTTCGCTGCGCGAAGCCCGGGCCGAGAACGACCGGCTGTCCCTGCTCGCGGCACGCCTCGCAGTCGAGAATGCGCGCCTCCAGTCGGCCTCGCCGAATCTGGCTGCCGAACCTGCCGTAGGTCTCGAGCTGCTCAGCGCATCGGTCATCGGCCGCGACCTGACCACGTTCGAGCACTGGCTCGTCATCAGCCGCGGCTCGCTCCACGGCATCGAAGTCGGCGCCCCGGTAATCACACCTGACGGAGTCTGCGGCAAGGTGGTCTCCTGCGGCCCGCACCAGGCGCTGGTCCAGACCCTGCTCGCCCCTGAATCGCGCATATCGGTCATCAACCTGCGGTCGCGCGAGCCTGCCCTGGCGCGGCCCGACCGTTTCGGCCAGGTTGTCCTCGACTACGCGCCCAAGGACGCGGACTTCAGGCCAGGCGACACCGTCGTGACCGCGGGCCTCGGCATGGTGTTCCCAAAGGGGCTGCGGGTCGGCGAAGTCACGAGCGCGCCCGACCGCCCCGAGGCGCTCTTCAAGCCGGTGACGATCCGGCCGTTCACTGACGTCAGCCGGGTCGAACGGGTCTTCGTACTCTCGCTGCCCGAAGTCCCGCAGGCCGACACCGGTCCCGCGTGGCTCGACAACACCGCGCCGCCCGAAGTCAGCATCCCGGACCAACCCTCAGGCCAGTGAGAACCTTCTTCGCATTCGTCCTGCTCTATCTGCTCTTCATGATCCAGGCCAGCGTGAACCAGTGGTGGCCTGACCTGGTGCTGCTCGGACTGGTAGTAGTCTCGCTGCACGAAAACCGACTCGCCTCGACCCTGGCCGGGGCCTTTGCCGGGCTCTGTCTGGACGTGACGAGCCCTGCCTTGCTGGGCGCGCACCTGGCGACGCTGGCGGCGACCGGGTACGGCGTGGCGGTGCTGCGCAGCGTCTTCTATCGTGCGCGCTGGGCCACGCTCCTTCTCACGGCCATGGCGCTGGTGCTCAAGTGGGCCGTGGTCGGGCTTACCGGAGCCGGCCTGCCCGCCGTACCCGCGCTGCTCACCTCGTCCGCCCTCACCCTGCTTCTCGCTCCGCTGGCCGAACTCGGACTGGCCGGGCTCCTCTATCACGGATGGCAGCCCGCCTGACCCGGCTGACCCAGGTTCTCCTTCTCCTGCTGGGTATCCTTGCGGCCCGCCTCGTCCAACTCCAGGTCGTCCAGGGCGCGCGCTACGCGCGGCTGAGCGACCGCAACCGGATTCGCAAGCTCGTCCTGCCCGCTCCGCGCGGCCGCATCCTCGACCGGAACGGCGTGCTGCTGGCGGACACCCGGCCGTCCTTCACTGTCGCGGTCGTCCCGACCGAACTCACCGACTCGGCGCTACCGCTGCTCGCCCACCTGCTCGAAATACCCGCGGACGACTTGCGGGAAGAGCTGGAACCGGTCGCGATGTTCGCCTCGCCGGTCAACGTCAAGCGGGACGTCTCCATCGAAACGGTGGCGAAGATCGAGGAGAACAGCTTCCGACTGCCCGGGGTCCACGTCCGCGTCGACCCGGTACGCAACTACCCGGGCTCCAGCAGCTACTGCCACGTCATCGGACACATCGGCGAGGCAAACGAGGAAGAACTCAAGCGTGACACATCCCTCCGGCGGCTCGACTTCGTCGGTCGGGCCGGAATCGAGGCGCAGTACGAAGCCCTGCTGCGCGGCCGCAACGGCTCGGAGTACGTCGAGGTCGATGCCCGCGGCCAAGAGATCGGGCCGCTGCGGGAGAAACGGCCCGAGCCCGATGTGCCGGGCCGTGACCTCATCATGACGATCGACGACCGCATCCAGCGTCTCGCCTGCAGGCTGCTGCAGCCCTATCCCCGGGCGGCAATCGTCGGGATGGAGGCCCGGACCGGTGCGATCGTATGCTTCGTGTCCAAGCCGGACTTCGACCCCAACATCTTCATGGCGCCGATTGAAGCAGCGACGTGGGATTCGCTCATCTCCAACCCGTCGAAGCCATTCTTCAACCGCGCCATTACGGCCGGCTACCCTCCGGGCAGCACCATGAAGCCGGTGGTGGCGCTGGGCGCACTCCGGCAGGGCGACATCACCCGCTACACGCGGTTCCAGCCGTGCACCGGCAAGTACAAGTACGGCAACCGGACGTTCAAGTGCACCCATGCCCACGGCAGTCTTGACCTCATCGGCGCTATTGCCCAGTCCTGCAACGTCTACTTCTACCAGGTCGC
>JAFGRF010000044.1 GCA_016935295.1 Caldifarciminota bacterium
CAGATAGGAGGTATGTGTATGGCAAGAAACCTGATGGCATGGGATCCCTTTCGTGAGGTGAGCACCATGCGTGAAGACATGGAACGGCTCTTCGATTCGATGCTCAGCCGTTACCCCCGTGAGCGCGTGCAGGCAGTGTGGGCGCCGCCGATCGACGTCGAGGAGACTAACGACGCGATGATAATCCGCGCTGAACTGCCGGGTATGAAACGCGAGGAGATCAAGGTGACCGTCGCCGAGGACATTGTGACGATCAGCGGCGAGCGGAAGTACGAGAGCGAGAAGAAGGACCGGACCTTCCACCGAGTCGAGCGGGCCTACGGGTCATTCCAGCGTTCGATCGGGCTGCCGGTGAGCGTGCAGGGAGACAAGGCGGTGGCCAGCTACAAGGCCGGTGTGCTTGAACTCATGCTGCCCAAGGCCGAAAGAGTCAAGGCGCGCGAGATCGCGATCGAGAACAAAGACTAGACCCTCCTTCGGCTACAGTGGAGACAGCCCGCTCCGCGCGGGCTGTCTTCCGCTTCGTGGCTTGACGGAACGTCCGATTCTTGGTTAAATGTAGCAACTATAGATACGGGTGAGGGCCGGCCGGTCTGCCACACTCGCCACCCGCTAGCTAGAAAGGTCTACCTGTATGATCTGTCCTGCTTGTGGTTCACGCAACGTGCGCACGGCGCGCGTATGTGCGACGTGTGGGACTGTGCTTTCGGAAGTGCCACGGACACAGTTCAGGTACGAGCAGTCCCTCTTGGAGAAAAGGCAGCCCACTGGTCCGCGTCAGACCAGTACTTTGAGCGCCGTCGCCCTGACTCTTGGTATCCTGTCCCTGACTCCGGCCACATTCGTGGCCGGCATCCCAGCGATTATCGTGGCGACAAAGGCATTGAGGGATCACCGACCTGGCCGGGGGATGGCCTACGGCGGGCTGGTAGCCGGCGCACTCGGCACCTTTGTGTTGACGTTTGTAATGCTTCTGCCTATCATTGCCTGGCAGACCGACCTGCACCGCATTGCCCTTGTCAAACAGAAGATGCAGGCCTTCAAGAGCGCGCTCGAAGACTATGCGACCGGGAACGAGGGTCGCTACCCGAAGGAAGGCATATCGTGGGAGCAGGAGGACGACGAAGGCATGGTCCTGCACTTCAAGGGTCGCGGCCAGCTTCTTTCAGCAGGAGGCCGGCAGGCAGGACAGGTCGACGAGTTGAAGCTCCGCTACCGTGATGAGGACAGGCCGCTCACCGGCATCCCGATAAACCCATACACCCGAGACCGCTACCGAGTGGGCAAGGACCTGTTCTATCTTCCCGAGTACCTGGACGAGGCCGGATTGTGCACCGTCGTTAACCGCCGGGACGCCCGGTGTCCGTATGTCGGGTTGGCCGCACCCCGCGGAGTGCCCGGGACCATCCTCATAGTGGGTTGGTCTCCGCCCGAGTCTCGCGGGTCGCCGACCGAGTTCGCTGTCGTCGGCTATGGCCGCAACTTGGTAGAACCATTCGGTAACAAACGTAACTTCTACGTCCTGCACAACTGAATCCCGACAAGTTCTGCCGGTTCGCGCCAGCGGTTGCGGATTGACAAGGCGACGCCCTCAATTATCTTTACCAGCTACGCGAAAGGAGCATATTCTGTGACAGCACGAGCATTGACCGTGGCCCTTGTGGTTCTTGCCGTTGTATCGTGTGGGCGCAAGACCGAAACGCAGACGTCGGCCTCCGCGCCCGCCAAGTGGCCGAAGGAAGCTCTGGCCCCACTGACGGACGGCGAAGTTGACCAGCTGGTTCAGGCCCTGCCGGCACTCAACGGGGCCCTGAAGGCTGCCAACTGGGAGACCAGCCCCCAGAAGCCGGGCACGACACCGCTGTCGACGCTGACGGACTTGGTGGAAGGTATGAACGTGGCCGGTATCGACGAGTCGCTCAAGCAATACGGCGGCTGGGGCAAGATACGCCCGATCCTGTACAGGGTGTACGCCGCATCGGCTGCGCTCGTCATCGACCGAGCACCGCCTGACCTGATAGCGCGTATGAAGCAGGATACCTCGGAGGGCGCAAGGCAGAGCATGAATGACTACGATTTCTTCAAAGCCGCCTGCACGCAGGTGCCGGATACCAACAAGAAGATGATTGCCAAGTACGAGGACCAACTCCAGCCGCTGGGGTCGCTCGGCCGGTGACCGCGAAGTCCAAGTTCACTGCGGAGCAGGCCATCCCTGCTCCGCTTTGCCGTGGCCCTGCGTCTGCCGGGTTGGTATCTGTTGTTATAGGTAGTGTCGTATAGTTTATAGATATCAGGGCCGCTGACAACTTGCTGCAACCCAGCCAACTGGCGCGAAGTCTATGTAGTAACTCCACGTGACCCGAAAGGAATCTCACAATCTATGGAAGAGCTGAAAGACGACATCAAACGAGTACACGAAGAGATTGAGCGCGAGAGCCTTTTCGTACAGACCATCACCAACGAGGTCGGAAAGGTGATTGTCGGCCAGAAATACCTGGTCGACCGGCTGCTGGTCGGGCTGCTGGCAAACGGACACGTCCTCATCGAAGGCGTGCCGGGCCTGGCAAAGACCTATGCAGTTAAGACGCTGGCCAGGGCTATCGCTACAACATTCCACCGGATCCAGTTCACGCCCGACCTGCTTCCGGCCGACATCATCGGGACCCAGATATACAATCAGCGGACCGGTGAGTTCACCTCGCGCAAGGGCCCGGTTTTCGCCAACCTCGTGTTGGCGGACGAAATCAACCGCGCCCCGCCCAAAGTGCAGAGCGCCCTGCTCGAGGCGATGCAGGAGCGACAGGTCACGATTGGCGACGACACGTTCAAGATCGAGGACCCGTTCCTCGTGCTCGCGACCCAGAACCCGATCGAGCAGGAGGGCACCTACCCGCTGCCCGAGGCCCAGACGGACCGGTTCTTGTTGAAGCTCCGCGTCGGCTATCCTAACAAGGAAGAGGAGAAGCAGATTGTCGACCGCATGACGACCGGCGTTGAGCCGACTGCATCACCGGTCGTTGAGCCAGCCGCCGTCGTCCGCGCGCGTTCGCTCTGCACGCGTATCTATGTGGACGAGAAGCTGAAGGACTACATCTTGAGCATCGTCTTTGCGACCCGTCAGCCCAAGGAGCACAACCTGGCCGATCTGGCGCCACTGCTAAGGTACGGCGCATCACCCCGCGCTTCCATTTACCTGCTGACGGCGGCTCGGGCGATGGCGTTCCTGCGGCGGCGCGGGTTCGTGATTCCGGAGGACATCAAGGAACTGGCGCCGGACGTGCTGCGGCATCGCCTCATTCTGAGCTACGAGGCCGAGGCCGAGGAA
>JAFGRF010000326.1 GCA_016935295.1 Caldifarciminota bacterium
CTAGTGCGAGTCGGTATGACCCGATCCTCGACTCTGTTCCGCCCGGTCAGCCGACAACCCTTGACAAGTCAGGGGTAGTAGGTATATTGAGCCTCAGCAGGCCATGTTGAGATTGCATCAAAACGTCCTAGTCCGGGGTAGACCGAACCCGAGCGGTGAAGCGAGGAACGCAGTCCTCTGCGGCCGCCCGAGTCCGCTACCACATGGCTACACCGGTGTTCCCCTAAGCACGCACAGCGGCTCTCACGAGCCACAGGAGGAAAGTTGAGAGTTAGAGTATTCG
Source organism: Caldifarciminota bacterium (assembly GCA_016935295.1). Taxonomy (GTDB): domain Bacteria; phylum Hydrothermota; class Tepidihabitantia; order Tepidihabitantales; family Tepidihabitantaceae; genus UBA2258. The sequence continues at coordinate 284 of JAFGRF010000326.1, forward strand.
CACTGGCCCTGCTGGCGGCAGCGTTCCCCGCGCTCGTATTCGCGTATACGGGTCTCGGGGGCGGCAAGGGCCTCTTCCGGGTCCAGAACGCCATGGTTGAGGAAGAAGCGGGGCTGACCGTCTCGCTCCACGGCCTCGCCCGCAACGCCTACTTCGACACGACCGCCAGTCAGGGTTGGATTGCCGACCTCATCGCGCCCGAGCTTAGCTATGCGCCGGTTGTCACCAAGTACGTCGGCCTCGAGCTTTTCGGGTCCTGGGGCGGCCAGTTCCAGACTCCGAAGGCCGCACCGCCAGACAGTGGATTCGTCTGGGGCCTTCACGACCTGAAGGCCGGCGGCAAGCTCTCGACACCCGTCATCCCCGTGCTGAAAGTCGGTGCCGCTGTCAGCTACACCTTCAAGTGGCGGGACAGCCAGACAGAGGCAGGCTGGACCGTTCTTGACCCTCAGGCCCTGCCCTACAACACCGCCAACGGGCTGGCGTGGAGCGCGCTCGCTACCATCCAGTTGCAGGATGTCCTGCCGACCGCTCCCAACCTGATCTTCAACTACGGCAAGGTCGGCGACCTGACGCAGTACGCAGCCGCGGTAGAGCTGCAGGGCAAGGTATTCGGTGTGTTTGTAGAGGGAGTCTCACTGCAGCCGGCAGGAGCCGGCGTCTTCAACAACACGACCCCCCGTGGTCATTTGTGTGTGACCCCCGGCGTTGTGCTTGGCGACCCCACCTCGGGATTCCTCAAGCTCGGGTACACGATCAGCTCGGGCAACGACGTGAACGGCACCAAGTACCCCGACCAGATCAACCTGGGGCTCGCCATTGCCACTCCGTTCGGCGCGCACAAGCCCGCCGCCTACGGCACGCTCGTCGGCACCGTGGCCAACGCAAGCACGGGCACGCCGGTGGCAGGAGCAGCAATCGCATTCCCTGACAATCCGAGGATGGCAGCCATGACCACCGAGGCGGACGGCATCTTCAAGACCGACAAGGCGCCGGCCGGTGCCGTCACGGTCGAAGTCAGCGCCGAGGGCTACAACAGACAGGTGGTGCCGGTGGCCGTCGAGGAAGACAAGATCGTCAACTACGAGTTCAAGCTGCGGCCGTTGAAGACCTACGGGACGATTGCCGGCACGGTCGTTGACGCCGTTACCAGCGTTCCCATGGCCGCGCTCATCGAATTCCCCGGCACGTCGTTGGACCCGGTGAACGCCGACCCCACGACCGGTGCTTTCAGAGTCAGCAACGTCGAGACCGGTATCTACACGATCACCGCGGCCGCCGACAAGTACGTTCCCGCGACCCTCACCCTCGCAGTCGAGGACAACAAGCTGACCACCGCGACGTTCAAACTGTCGCCGGCCGAGGTCGCGGTCACCGCTACCGGCCGGGTCTTCGACAAGAAGACCGATGCGTCGCTGTCGGCCACGGTCACGTTCGACAACGCTGTGTTCAACACCGACCCGGCTACCGGCGTGTACAAGGCCCAGTTGATGCCCGGCTCCTACACGGTCGTGGTTGAATCGAAGGATTACGTGAAGCAGACCACGGCGCTCATCGTCGAGAAGGGCAAGCCGTTCGTGCGTGACTTCGCAATGCTCAAGGTGGGCATGTCGATCACACTCCAGGGCATCTACTTCGACTTCGACCAGGCGACCATCAAGCCCGAGTCGAAGCCGGCGCTCGATGCCGCTGCCAGGATGCTCAACGAGAACCCGACCATCAACGTCGAAATCCAGGGCCACACCGACAGCAAGGGCTCGGATTCGTACAACCTGTCGCTGTCCGACCGGCGCGCCGCCGCAGTCGTGACTTACCTCGTGCAGATACTCGGCATCGACATGTCACGCCTGACCTCCCGTGGTTACGGCGAGGGCATGCCGATTGCCACGAACGACACCGACGCCGGGCGCGCCTTGAACCGCCGGGTTGAGTTCGTCATCACCGGTCAGAATTAAAGACCCGGGCAGATAGCGCCCGACCGGTAATAATGCAGAGGGGAGGCTCCGGCCTCCCCTCTTCCTGTCCTTGGTACGCGCTGGTCCGAACCACGCCCGCTCGGCGACGTTCGGGCCACGCATGTTAGAGGCCGGCGTCATTCCCGACGAGGTTTGACTTCGCCGGCACTGATGGCTAAATTACTGGTGAGACACATATGCTGAAGACGCTGTCCAAGGGACTATTGCTCGTCCTTGTTGTCTGCTGTGGCTGCGGCTGGTTGGTGAAGCCGGCCGAGTTTCTGCACACAGAATACCTCGCAGCCGGAACTGCGAGTCCAGGTTCCGTCTTGTTGGGAGGAAATCGACATGACCAAACCGAAAAGACCCCTACGTAAAGCTCCGGAGGTCCGGCCGGCCAGGGCCGCGGGGCTGAAGCCCCTTGCGAAGTGCCCGACCGGAATTCGCGGGCTGGATGACGTTACTGAAGGCGGATTGCCGCGCGGCCGGTCGACCCTGGTCTGCGGCGCCGCCGGCTGCGGCAAGACGTTGATGGCAATGGAGTTCGTGGTCCGGGGCGCGCGGGACTTCGGCGAACCCGGCGTGTTCATGGCTTTCGAGGAAACCGTGGCCGAACTCACCAGCAATGTCGCCAGCCTCGGGTTCGACCTGCCGTCGCTCATCCGGCGCAAGAAGCTGGCGGTGGACTATGTCCGCATCGAGCGCAGCGAAATCGAGGAAACCGGTGAGTACGACCTCGAAGGGCTGTTCGTCCGCCTGGGTACGATGATTGACGAAGTGCACGCAAAGCGCGTCGTGCTCGATACCATCGAGTCGCTCTTTGCCAGCCTGCCCAACGAGGGCATCCTGCGCGCCGAACTGCGCCGGCTGTTCCGCTGGCTGAAAGACCGGGGCGTTACCGCGGTGATTACTGCCGAGCAGGGCAAGGAAGGCGAACTCACACGCTACGGCCTTGAGGAATACGTCAGCGACTGCGTGATTGTCCTCGACCACCGCCTGACCAACCAGGTCGCCACGCGCCGGCTCCGGGTTGTCAAGTACCGCGGGAGCAAACACGGCACGAACGAGTACCCGACGATGATTGACGAGCACGGGCTGAACGTCCTGCCCATCACTTCGCTCGGCCTGAGCCACGATGTTTCGACCCGGCGCGTCTCCACCGGCATTGCGCGCCTGGATACGATGATGACCGGGAAAGGCTACTGGGAGGGCAGCAGCATCCTGGTCAGTGGCACCGCCGGCGCGGGTAAGACCAGCATCGCCACGGCACTTCTGGACAGCGTCTGCCGGCATGGCGGCCGGTGCCTCTTCTTCTCGTTCGAGGAGTCGCCGGACCAGATTGCGCGCAACATGGCATCCATCGGGTTCGACCTCAACCGGCACGTGCGCAGCGGGTGTCTGCAGTTTCACACGGTCCGGCCGACGCTCTACGGACTGGAGAACCACCTGGTCACTCTCCACGACCTCGTTGACCGGTGGCATCCCCGGGCGGTGGTCATGGACCCGATAACCGGCCTGACCAGCATCGGCGAGCCGGGTGAGGTCAAGTCGATGCTGATGCGGGTAGTTGACTACCTCAAGAGCCGAAACATCACCACGCTGTTCACCAGCCTGACCGAAGGCGGCGCCGCCCTCGAGAAGACCGACATCAGCATCTCCTCGCTGATGGACACCTGGCTCCTGCTGCGCATGGTCGAATCCGCCGGCGAGCGCAACCGGATACTGTATGTCCTCAAGAGCCGGGGCATGGCGCACTCCAACCAGATACGTGAGTTCGTGCTCACCGACCACGGCATCAAACTCACGGACGTGTATGTCGGCCGAGGTGAGGTCTACACCGGTTCGGCCCGCGTCGTCCAGGAGTCGCGGGACAGGGCCGACGCGATCGCCGCCGGACAGGCCTCCCACCGCCGGCAGCGGGAAATCACCCACGAACGGCTTGCACTGGAAGCCCAGATGCAGAAACTGCAGTCCCGGCTCGCCGAACTGAAACAGGAAACGACCATGGCCGCCAAACAGGAGCGGGAACGCGATGCCACCTCGCGCCATGACACCAAAGGCCTGGCCCGTATCCGGAAGGCCGACAGCGACGGAGCACAAGAAGAAGGGAACAACACATGACCAAAGCGGCATCGAGCCCCAAATCAGGGACCTGGGACCTGAAGCTCTACATCGCAGGCTATACGCCCCGGGCGGTGAAGGCCCTTGAAAACCTGAAGCAACTTTGCGAGGAACACCTGCACGGCGTGTACACTATCGAAGTAGTTGACCTGTTACGCAACCCGCGCCTGGCGCGGGGCGACCAGATCGTGGCGGTGCCCACCCTGGTCCGCAAGCTGCCGGAACCGGTCCGCAAAATCATCGGCGACCTCTCGAACCGGGAACGGGTCCTGGTCGGTCTCGACCTGCGGCCGAGATGAAGACGCGCAGGCCGGGTGACGGAAGACGGAGGACGGAAGACGGAGGACGGAGTGCGGAGGCAGGGAGAGGAGAATGAACGAACGCCGGACCGAGTCTCCGAGGGAGCTGCGTGCGCAGCTCGAGGACGTCCGGCACCGGCTGGCCGAGGCGGAAGAAACGCTCCGCGCTATTCGCGAAGGCGACGTGGACGCCGTGGTCGTCTCCGGAACCCGGGGCGACCAGATACTCACGCTCGACCAGGGCGAGGACGCTTACCGCCTGACGGTCGAGACGATGAATGAAGCCGGGATTGTTGTAGCCCCGGACGGGACGATACTCTTCGCCAACAAGGCCCTGGCCGGCATGCTCGGTGTCCCGCTCGAGCAGGTCGTCGGCAAGCCGTTCGCCCTGCACGTCCACGATCGGCAGGGCCTGGATAGCCTGCTCCGCGCGGCACGACAGTGTCCGACCGACGCGCGGTTGGTCCTGAACGGTACGGATGGCGAGTCGATACCGGTCTACGCCTGGGCCAGCCTGCTGGACCAACCCGACGGCGCGGCCGTCCTTCTCTTGGGCGCCGGACCTGCGCGACTCGAAGCCCCCCGCGAGATGATCAAGCACCTTCAGGCGCAGCGCCAGGCGTTGGCGGCCAGCGTGGCGGCGCTCAGGGAAGCTGAGACCAAAACCCACAGTCTCATCCAGTTCACCGCCAGTAAAGCACTGACCTCTGATCGGCTGCATCAACAGGTGGGACGGCTTCGCCAGGAGCTGGAAGGGCAATTCCGAATGGTCGGCGACTCGCCGGAACTGCAGCGCGTGCAGAGCCTGATAGCCCGCGTCGCGCCGACTGCCGCCAGTGTCCTCGTCACCGGCGAGAGCGGAGTGGGCAAGGAACTCGTGGCCCGGGCCGTTCACTTGCGGAGCCCGCGCGCCGGCGAACCATTCGTCGCACTCAACTGCGCCGCGATTCCCCAGGAACTAATAGAAAGCGAGCTATTCGGCCACGAGAAAGGCGCGTTCACCAACGCGGGGGCGGCCCGTGCCGGCAAGATACAGGAAGCTGACGGCGGCACGCTCTTCCTCGACGAAATCGGCGACTTGAGCCTGCCGGCGCAGGCGAAGCTGCTGCGGTTCCTGAACGACTCGGAGGTGCAGCGTGTCGGCGGCAGCGGCGTCATCCATCTCGACGTGAGAATAGTCGCCGCGACCAACAAAGACCTGCCGGAAATCATCAAGCACGGCGTTTTCCGTGACGACTTCTACCACCGTTTGAACGTAGTGACTATCGAGGTCCCGCCGTTGCGAGAACGGATGTCGGACATCGAACTGCTCGCCACCTTCTTCCTTGACCGTTACTGCGCGGACTATGGCCGGATTGTTCGATTCGCGCCCGAGAGCTGGCACGCGTTGAAGGAGTACGCCTGGCCCGGCAATGTCCGCGAGCTGCGGAACCTCGTCGAGCGCGTTGTCATCCTGGCCGAAACGAACCCGGTCGAGGCCGAGGAGTTGCGTTCGTTTCTCGGCGCCGAGGCCAAGGTCCCGACGGACGGAACTCTTAAGGAGGCCCTTGAACGCGCCGAGCGCGAGGCCGTCGAGAGAGTCCTGGTGCAGACCAACCACAACGTTGCCGAGGCGGCCGCCATACTGGGCATTGTCCGTCCCAGCCTTTACCGGATCATTAAGCGGTACGGAATCGCTTCTCCAAGCCGGGCCCAGACCAAAGACTAGTCCTCCTCACACCTGCACCGCCCTGTCTCCCGCGAGAGACGCCGAGTCTCCCAAAGGAGACAATACGATCCAGTGTGACATTCCCCTCAAGCAGAAACGCAGCACGGCATCCAACCGGCTGCAGGCATACCTGACCGAGCAGCGCTCCCGGCACAGCGTGAAAACGCGGACGGCCGCTCCAACTACCCTTATGGCATGATTGGTGCAGGGTCACATGAGGAATCCGAGATGGCCGGGCATTCCAATGGCCATGCTGTTGCTGGCCGGAAGCGCGGCGTCTCTAAGGGAGTACGACTGAAGTGAAAGACCTGTTGTCCGGGGTCACCCGTGCCTTGCTTGTCCAGCCGCGGTTCTCCATACGGAGCTTCTGGAACTACGCCGAAACGTGCCGGCTGACCGGCGCCAGGTACTCATCCCCACCGCTGGGGCTGATGACCGTCGCCTCGCTGCTTCCTCAGCGCTGGCAGTTGAGGCTCGTCGACGAGAACGTCAGACCCCTTGCCCGCACCGACCTGGATTGGGCGGACATCGTGCTCACCGGGGGCATGCTGCCCCAGCAGGCGGCCACGCTCGCGGTCATGGAGAGGGCGCACGCAGCAGGCAAGCCGGTCGTGCTGGGCGGGCCCGACCCTTCCCAGCAGCCGGGCATCTACCGGGACGCCGACTTCCTGGTTGCCGGTGAGGGGGAAATCACCATACCATCGTTCCTCGCCGACCTTGACCGGCACGCCAAGTCGGGCAGCTACCGCTCTTCCGAACGGGCGGACATGAGCCGGGCCGTGGTGCCACGGTTCGACCTCGTGAACTTCCGGGACTATCTGGAGGTGAACGTCCAGTTCTCGCGCGGGTGTCCTTTCAACTGCGAGTTCTGCGACGTCATCGAGCTGTTCGGCCGCCGCCCCCGAACCAAGGAAACCGGGCAGGTTCTCACCGAACTCCAGCGACTGTACGACCTTGGGTACCGCGGTCACGTGAACTTCGTCGACGACAATCTCATCGGCAACAAGTCGAGAACACGGGACCTGCTCGCCGCGGTTGCCGAGTGGAACCGTTGGCACAAGTACCCTTTCTTCTTCAGCACCGAGGCGTCAATCAACCTCGCTCGGGACCCGGAGTTGCTGAACCTGATGCGGGATTGCGACTTCCGATACGTGTTCGTAGGCATCGAAAGCCCGGACCAACGGGCACTGGACCGGGCCGGGAAAGTCCAGAATCTGAACGTCTCGGCCCCGGACGCCGTCAGGACCATTGCTTCCTACGGCATCATGGTCCACGGCGGTTTCATCCTGGGGATGGACGGCGAGCCGCCCGACGTCGCGCGCAATCTCATTGAGTTGATCGACGATGCCGGCATCTGCATGGCCATGGTCGGCACGCTCTACGCTCTTCCGAACACTCAACTCGAGCGACGACTGCAGCGGGAAGGCCGGCTCTTCCGCCGAACGGCAGTCGACCAGGCTGGAGCCATAGATCAGATTACCAGCGGCCTGAACTTCGTCACCGAGAGGCCGCGCGCCGACGTGCTCGGCGACCAGGCAGACGTGCTGCGCCACATCTACGACCCGGCCCGGTTCTACAAGACGCTCACTAAGGTAGCAACCCGCCTGAAGCCGGCGTACAAGCACCGTGTCGGGCTCCGCGAGGCGCTGCGGCTGGCCCTGGGATTTGCCAGGCTCTCGGCCAAGGCCGGGTTCAGCCGGCAGACCGGCCTGCTCTACTGGAGGGCATTGCTGCGGGTGCTCGCAAAGAACCCGGCCGCGATTGATGTCGTCGCCAACATGGCGGCGATTTACCTCCACTTCGCCAGACAATCACGGCACGTAGTCGGTGCGCTCGACGCAGCGGCGGAGCACGTTCGAGCGTTCGGGGAGAAACGCCACAACGCGCTGATGACCGCAGGCATGCCCCCGGTCGAAGCCGGTACGAGCGCCACCGACGAGCCCGATTTCCGCCGCGCTCGACCGCCGGGACGAGTTCGTCATCCTCGGCCAGTTGTTGCAGCAACCTCGCCATTCGACCCGATGTCGTCAACTGCCGGACGTACACTGGCCTCCACGTCCGGCAGTAGTGCGACCCCGCCAGTCTATGCCGGCGGTATCCTCGTACGCAGTATTGAGCCAGAAGGAGACATGTATGTTGAATCCTTCAGGTCGTTATGACAGCAACGGCCGCGCCGGAGGTGGCAGATACGGTCGCTCCTCAGAGGAGGCCCGCACGCCGGTCCAGACGGATAGGGCCAGCGAATCAGGCCCGCCGGCGAACGGCGCTACTGGCTGGTCCCAATCGGCCCTGACGCACTGGAATGCGATGCAGAGAGGACGGGATCGCGAAGCCCGCACTTGGGGTGACGGAGCGGACAGCATACGAGATGGCCAGAAGAGCAGAGAAGCGAACGCTGAAGGGGACCCTTGAACGCGCTGAGCGCGAGGCGGTAGAACGAGCAATGACGCAGGCGCAGAACAACGTTGCCGAGGCGGCCGCTATGCTGGGTATCGCGTGTCCCAGCCTCTACCGGATCACAGAGCGCCACGGGATCGGCTCTCCGTCTCACACTCAGAACAAGGGCAACTCTCCACCGCAGTGATCGCGACTTGTCTCCCTTGGGAGAATGGCTGTCTCCTCGGGGAGACAACGCCGGCCATAGCGCCCTGCCAACTGGCTCGGAACGTTGCCCGACACTACCCTGGCACGTATCCTGCTTTGGGAATGGTGGGTTACATAGAACCCAAGGGAACGGCAACCTATGTTGCCATTGCCTCCGGCAACCAAACGGGCCCACAGCCGGTTGTCGTGACGGTTGCGGAAAGCCGGTGCGCCCGGACCCGTAGCCGACATTGGTCGGAAGCTGCCGGGATAGCGCACCAGTCCCCTTTCCCGGCAGCTACCGTCCGCAGAGCAGAACGGGTCCAGCGCGCGCAGAAACACGAACAACAATGGGAGAGAAATGAAGATAGTCAGAACCATTCAGAAACCGGCCGGCATCCTCTACAGCCCCGCTACCGGCCTGATGGTGATGGAGTTCGCCGACCGGGGCCGTTACATCTACCACGATGTACCCAAGAGCATCTATGACGTCCTCAAGTGTGCGCCCGCTCACGTGCATGCCCAGTTCGTCAATAACGCCGGGCACCACTTTTCAGTCATCGATGGCATAGAAACGTACTGAGGGCCGCTCCGCCGCGTCCGGCTGAGGCGCCATGCTGCGCCGCCGAAGTACGCGGGAGACGGCGGCCTTGGTTGGTGGCACGCTTCGTGCCCATAACAGACCATGGCGATGTGCAACGCCACGACTCTAGAAGACTGTGCCGGCTGCAACTCAAGCCCAGCGAGGCTTCCCCTGTCAGCCGGTCAACGCAAGAAAGGAAGATCCGTATGAAGTATCTATCGACAACACTGGGAGCGCTGCTGCTTCTGGTCATTTCGTGCAATCAACCGGTCAGTCTCGTGATGCCGACGGTCAGCTACACGCCGGTTGACGACGGCGCGACGCTCCGCCTTACGTGGACCATGGTTGAAAAGGCTACCGGGTATACAGTGTACGTTGATGGCGTCCCGCATTCGATCATTTCCGGGATTTACTCCTACGACGTGTCGTCTCCGGCCAAGCTGATCCAGGTCTCGGCGGTCGCGAAATCAAGTGAAAGTGATAAGTGGAGCCTTACGACAACAGTCAAGAAGACCAGCAACGTCGCGGTCTATTCGATGGCAGATTCGCAGCAGATCAACCACGCATTCTACTTCGATGCGACCGGTACGGCAATAGCGATTCCGATGACACAGGCTTCGGATGTTGATTTCGTGCTCGATACCACCCAGACTGCAGGTGCCATCCAGTTGCGTTCGCCCAATTCGTATGACCCGGTCTACAACACCAAGAGCAACTCGTCTGCCGCCACGAGCGTAACGAATCTGAATGACCTCACGATTGCTCCCGCGACCGGGGCGGATTACAGCCCGGCGCGCACGATTTCCGAGAGTTCGGTCTACGCCCTATGGCTGGATCCCAGCAACGACGGCTGGTCGGCCGAAGACCATTTCGCCAAGATCAAAGTCGAAGCTCTCTCGGGTACGTCGGTGACGCTTACGACGGAATACCAGACGGTCCCCGGTCTCCGCTGGCTGATATCGGACTAGGGATTCTGAACGAAGCAGCAACCGCCTGCTGCGGCGGCGGCTGACGGAGCCGCCGCCGAGGCAGTTATGCCCGACGCATGGTAGGCAATCGACGATGCTCTCTCCCTATCGCCTCCTGGCACGAAAGCTGCGTCACCTCAAGCAAACAAAAAGGAGATCGCTGATGGAGAAGGTCGTGTTTGAGCTCGTGAAGCGCGATGGCCGGCGCGAAGCGTACCACCCGCAGAAGCTTGTGCGGTCACTCCTGCGAGCCGGTCTGGCGCCCCGCATGCTGGTCGAGACCGTCGCCAAGATCCGACCCTGGCCGGGCCTTGATACCGACTCTCTGCGCACATTGGTCGAGTACGCACTTTCGCTCCGGCAGCCAAGCGCGGCGCACCGCTACGCTACCACCCGCAGTCTTGTCGCTCGCTCGTCCGAGCAGTCAGCATCCGGCTGGGCCTGCATGAACCCGGAGACGGTGCGCAGGCTGGGTCTGAGACACGGCGACGCAGTCTGGCTGTGCCAGGAGCAGACGCCGGCGCCGTTCAGCATTGACAGCCGCGCGGACGTCGAGCGCGGCCAGGCCTGGCTCAACCCTCGGGAGATGGCCGCGATGGAGATAAGAGACGGGACCAAGCTGGCGGCCTCCAGCGTCTTTCACGACGGCTCGGCACCGACCGAGGATCGCCCGTACCGTGGCGGCGCCGGTGTGACCGCCCAGCCGCCGTCCGGGACGGCAGGACCTGTATTACTCTACGCTCGGGCCTCATCGCCGCCCAGCATGGATGCGGACTAGTACCGTCGGAATCTGCAAAACAAGACGACCTGAGGCTTCCACGCCCCAAGACATGAAAGTCGGCCCAGCGCCTCGGGTCGGCCTCCTGCCAGTGGACTGGGTACGGTGGTTCCTCCAGTATCGGTGACACCCACAACGAGCCATTTCGGGCGGGCGTGCAGGCGGTTCTCGACAATCTGCATGTAGTGGTGTGGATTGAGGCTTTAGCCTTGATGCTGGTGACTGACACCCCCGCCTGGAGGACTACACCCCATGTCGTTCAGGAAGCCGTTCAAACCGTTACGTCGTATATCGTTTGGAGAGTAGTCTCGACCGCCGTACGCCGAAGAGCTTCCGTCGTAGTCTCCCCTGCTACGCAAACTGCTGCGGGGTCGGCTACCTCCTCGGCCATGCGCCAAACCGTCCGACCCGCAATCCAACCCGTTACCCCGCAGGCAACGTAGGCCGCAATTCCTCAGTTCGTCTGAGACACTGCGGAGCCAGGTGTCCTGCACATCACACCCGGAGTCATGTCATCAATCGTGTCCCGAGACACGCCCTCGGTACGATGCCCGCTCCACACGGAATCTGAACCCCGATGTGTGCAGCAGGGACCAGAATCATCTCGACTCGCCCGGGCAACCGTCAGCACGGTCCGGTGTTACCAGTTCAGTCCGCCAGCGCCATTGCGCGCATTTGCTGAGTTGCCGCCCGTGCAACCACGCTCTAAAAGGGGACTGCCGCCATTCTCGCAATACTCTAGGGCAGACGAACCTGAACCGCAGTTTGCCCCAATGCCGGTCTGAGCATCGCGCAGGCTAACCGCGCGCGGGGCCTCGTACTTCGGTCTAGAAGCAGCTTTCATATCAACACTCCTTTTGACTTCACGTTTTGCCGACTTCCGAGGTCGGCGAGAATCCGGTCAACTTTCGCAAACCCCATGCAGTACAGGTCCGAGCTGATGGGAAACGTCACGACGAGGCCGCTGCCGCCGAATCAGACTCGCCTAAGCAGCACCGGACCCCGGTTGAGCTTGTTGAGCTTGTTGTAGCCTGACCACTCGCTCCAGGGCGTCAGGTCTGATGCCGGAACCAGTCCCAGAAACAGGCCCACTGGGAGGACGGGGAATAGCGACTCCACACCAAACGAGTTCCGGACTCTCGCCATCACGCCCGGACACCGGTGCCCCGCGCCAGCCATCCGCCGCTCTGTTCTACGTAACGATGCGTGGTGAAACTCCATCAGGGTCGTAGTCGTCTCTCCTGCCGGGTTTCCGGCGTCGCCGGCTGGTACTTCGAAGGGACTCTCGGTTCACGCCTCGTGAGCCGGACCGGTAGCCTGGGAGTGTGAGAGTTGGCCGGTTCGGCCCAGTAGAGCATCACCTCAGGCTTCCCCGGGCCAAGTCTGATAGCTGACCTCACGGCTTCATCCGCTCAGTGGGGAAGCGACAGGTTTCGCGAGGAAGCCGATCATCAGCGCTGGGACGTACTTCATGAACCAGCCGAGTGCAACCTGCGTGCCACGACCAGTGGCGCCCGGTCGACGGGGTGTTTCGCGGGCCCTGCCGGGTGGTTCGGGCGGACCGGTACCGGGCGCGCCGCCCTACAGGGTGGTCTCTAGTTCCGGCCCGACTTGCCAGGCACGCTGGAAACCCGAAGATGAATCGGACGTCGGGCACGGTTTGCAGGGGCAGCTCCGACCGACGTAGTCTCCCTGAGGAGACAGTCATTCTCCCCGGGATACAGACACCCCATTGCTCATCAGACAAGAACGTGGACCGCCCTGGAAGGGCTATCAGACGAGGAACAGAACGAGGTTATGGAGCCATCGCCATCAAGGCAACCTATGCCCCACATGCAACATCCTAAGCTATGGCAGTTCCCGCTCCCGCGCGAGCCAAGAATTGTCTGCCTCAGACTGCATGTCCCTCCACAGATGCAATCATGGTACCGCCCCACAAGGCCGTGACTTGTCTCCTTCGGGAGAATCGGTGTCTCTTCAGGGAGACCTCGCCGGGAGCAGCCCGGCGTCCGGGGCGCATCCGGGCCACGCTCAGACCACAGCCAATCCACATCTTCGCTTGGTACCGCCTTGTCCTGCGTAGTTCTGGTTTGGACGGGAACGGCATGTGCGCGTACGTCCTTCTGGCACGGCAAGTGCAGTGTGCTAGGTTAAGGTCGAACGGAAGCTGCGATCACAACCGCTGGCAACGTAACTGTGAGGATAAACTATGATAAGGCTCACAAAGCGCGATGGAACTCAGGACGGGTTCTTGCGCAGCAAGGTTGAGGAATCCTTGCGACGGGCCGGCGCATCCGATGATGTCATCAGTGGCACGTTGCAGCGCGTGACCCCGACCGATGGTGAAAGTACCGCGTCGTTCCGCAACCGGATAGTAGCAGAACTGCGGAGCCGGTCGCCCGAGACGGCCCGGCGCTACGAGAGCAGCCGGCGCCTCGACTTAGCCCGGACCGACAGCTTGGTCGAGGGCACGGCCTTGGTCAGCCCGTACACCCTGCACTACTACGGCTGGGAGCCGAACGACGCTGTCAACGTCCAGCGCGGCAATAGGACGGTATCGCTGAAAGTCGATCAGTCAGCCACCGCCGACGTGCACATGATGTGTTGCAGCCCACGAACGCTCAAGATTGTGGGCGCATCCGAGGGAGCCAGAGTCACTCTGACCCAGAATCGCCAGCCAGAACGGGAACTTCCATTGCTCGGCCAAGCGCCGGTCGCCACTCCGACATCATGCGCGGCTTCGCCAAACGCCTCGGCCCAGCTCTGGTCGGACTCCGAAACGAACAGGGAAGGCTCTGGCGCTGACGGAAGGGCATCTACTCACGGTGCAGCAGCGCTTCGCTCGCTTGACACCAACTCATCCGCGCCTAACGTCTCTACGGAGGCAAGGTCAAGTCCGGCCCTATGACAGCAAGTTCTGGCAACCAATGGAGGTAGCCTCATGACAGGATACGGAAAACGACTACTGACAATCCCCACGCTCTTGTTGAGCCTCACGCTGCTCGTCGCAGCGACCGCAGTCGGCTGCGGGAAGAAGAGTGCTCCCGCGCCACAAGCGGGCGCGACTCACGTAGAGCAGGCTCAGTCCGACGACCCGGGGTCGGTAAGTTATGACGAGGGCAGTCGCAGGTTAATTATCACCTTTCGGAGCGGCAGCGTCTACGAGTACACCGATGTGCCTCGTGACGTGTACTTGGGAATCTCGGCGGCTCCCGCCAAAGGCGTGTACCTCAATACCTACGTCAAGGACCGATACCCGTTCCGGGTAACGACATCCGGGCCGGCTGGTTCGACGGTCATTCAGATTCAGGGAGGAGAGTCGAAGCCGGCAAAGCCGCCGCAGTCTTCACAGGGACGCGGCAGGGGCCGGTAGGTACGGCAACGACCGCGCCTGACGCCGTAGGAAGGCTGGTTGACCGCTTCGACCTTGGTCACAAAACCTCCCCCTCCGGCGTGGTATGGTAATACGTCATAGTATGAGGAGAACACTATCAGTACAACAAAGGTCGCAATCACGATTGAGCGTGACCTGCTCGTCCGTCTGGACCGGCTGGTCAGAAGCCGGAGATTCCCGAATCGGAGCCGGGCCGTGCAGGAGGCGATAAAGGAGAAGGTCGCGCGGCTTGAGCGCAGCCGGCTGACTGAGGAGTGTGATAAACTCTACCGGGTGTCGGAACGGAAGATGGCCGATGAGGGTCTATCGGAGGAGGCGGCGCTGTGGCCCGAGTATTGAGGGGTGACGTTGTCCGGGCCGAGTTGAGCCCGACCCGAGGTCGCGGACAGGAAGGCCGGCGTCCGGTCCTGGTGCTGAGCCAGGAAGTCTTCAACGAACGTTCCGGCACCGTGATCGCAGCGGCCTTGACCACTCAACCTCGGGCGGCCGGCTTTCCGCTCACGCTAGAGCTATCCGTGCCCGAGCTACCAAGGAAGTCATATGTGAAGATCGGTCAGGTGCGTACGCTCTCGACCAAGTGGCTGGGCCGGCGGATTGGCAGGGTCTCGCCGGAGGAACTTCGCCTCGTCATCGAGGGCCTGAACGAGATAATCGGCGAGTAACGTCGGCATGGGTGTCGTCGGCCAGAAGCACAACCCTTCGTGCTGAAGCAGCACGGGATGCGGACTTCCTGCACTGCGACCTGTTGCTTCATACCGGGAGCCTCTTGCCCGCGCTGATCTGCTTCCTGCCGCTCTACGCGGGCGCAGTGGCTCGCGCCAGGCTCGCGAACGGGGCGGACAGTCCGATGAAAGTGGGGCTCAGGGTTCCGTTCGGGGCGGAGTATGTCCTCCCCATCATTCCGCTTGGTGTCTTCTTTGAGCTAGCTCCAATCCTCGACTTCGCTCCGGGAGTCGGCTTCAACGGCAACGGCGCAGTCGGGGTTCGCTACGACCTCGGCCCACGCAGTTGAAAGCCGTGGGGAGAACTGCCCTTCTTTCAATGAGTTGAAGGGGCAGCGCCGATTGCGATGAATCAGTTGACAGACTGGGGGCAGGGTCTCGGACTGACATCAGTGCGGGTGAATGACTGCTGACAAAGGAGATCCAAATGGTGAAGTCCTTCAGAATTGGCGTCACATCGCTGGCCCTGATGGTACTGCTTCTCGGACTGTCGGGCTGTAGACGACTGGGCTCGGCAGAGCGCGCCGGCAGGAAGATCGACCAAACGGTTGAGAAAGTCGGGCAGCAGGTTGAGAAGGCCGGACAGCAGATCGATTCGGCCGCAAAGAAAATCCGGAAGGAAGTCCAGGGAAAGTAGCCTTGGCAAAGCAAGCAGATTGAAGCAACTGATGGTGGAGCACAATGAACGACCGGCAAACGGCCGTCAACGAGATCTAGCAGACGCCGGTTGGTCTGCAGCCGGAGGTCACCGACTGCACCCGTGAGTGTATCGTGTTATCGGATGAGAAAGGAATGAATGTGAACGAAGAACGCCAACGCTACAGCGACTACCTGAGTGAGTTCAATGGACTCAAAGGGGACCTTCATTTTGAGGGATCCGAAGCAGGGGGCTATCCGATAGTCGAATTCAGACTCAAACCTGACGTCGAGGGCAGAGAGGCAGCATTCGTGCTCGCCAGCGTTCAAGAGAATTTCGTCGTCTTCGAAGGGCTAAGGGACATGAGGGTTAAGTCGGTCGCAGTGCCTTTGCCGAGCCTCATCGTAGTGAAGGAGGCACCGATGGACACTAGCTTGGCTGATCTGGTTCCACCTTCCGAGCGATAATGGGCCGCGGTCAACACCCCGGGTGAAACGCCGGGACTAGTCTCCCGTCGGAGACAACTCCGGCCGTGGTGCCGCTTGACATCACGTAGCCGAGAACGTTGAGGTCTGCTGCCCAGCTCTGGCCGCGAATGCGCAGTGTCTGCGACGGCAGCAGTTGGAGCCGTCTCGGTCAAGACAACAAGTACTCGAGCTGTCACGTCGTTAGCTACATCGGGGTGAGTGTCACGGAAAAGGAAGGCTGTCGGCGGCTTGGAGGCTCTCTAGCCGCCGACAGCTCTCGTCAGACCGAGCAGAGCCGCGACCCGCAAACCTCCGCAGCCCCTCAGCACGGTCGCCAGAGCAACAAGCCCGGATCCGGCAACCTGCCTTCAGTGTCCTCAGTGCAGCAATCGTGCCAGTCCGCCCTCCGGACGAGTCTCGAGCACCGCTGCTGGGCAAACCGTACTGCATTCCATCGGTACAAGCACTGGCTGGTTGCCAATGGTCAGCAATCGACGCGCCAAGACCAGTTGCCCGTCAGGGACAACGTGTCTCTCTGAAGATACAACCATCGCGCCGCTATGACAGGTCAGTCGTCGCCGGACTGCAGGCACAGAGGCGCAACCCAGCAACCGCGACCCGGTCTGCACTGGCACGCGACGTGCAGTTACACGAGACATGAAGGACCATGACTTGTTCGCGCCACCAACCACAGCGACGTCGCCACTAGTGGTCCGGCACCCTGTCTCAGTGCCCGCAGTCTGGCAAGGCAGCCTGCACACAGATGTCTCGACCTCGATTGCCGCGGGAACGGTCATGGCCGGCACCGAATCGAGCGAGCCTGTTGGGGATCGACGTCCTGTCCAATTAGCATCCGAGAAGCGTTCGGCTGTCCCGGATGGCATTCTCCGGTCGAGGCGCTCATGAGGCTCGGATTCTACCCGCGGACCGTCCGTACGGGAAAAGCCGAGTCGGCGCCGGAATCAACGGAATCGGCAGCAACAACTGACACCAAGTCTCCCGACCCCCGCCGAGACAGCGAGGCCGGCCGAGCGCCTCAGGCCGGCCTCGTCTGCCGATCCGACTCGCATGACCTGCCGTCCGGGACTCCATCGGACACTGACGCGCCGGCCGCGACAAGATTGGTCAAGAGATCATATTGGACATGCGGCTGAGTCGAACCACTTCCAGACCCAAGAAGCTTTCGGACAGCGTTGGGCTCGACCTGAGCCCCGCTGTCAGCAGTCAGAACCAACTGCGCCGGGGAGCGCGACCATCTGTCTCCCAACGGAGACCGCGTGTCTCTCTGTAGATACAACCTCTCCCGCCCTTTGGTACGTAGAAGCGCACGGATTGCAGTCATGGAGGGGCGCAGGACATGTGATTCAACCAGCACGGCCCGATCCGGACTGGCACGACAAGCGCCCTGACAAGAGTCTAGAGTGAAGATAACAGCCGCGATGCGAACAACGTGGCGGCAGAGAGCGACCGATAGCGGTCAAGCCAAGAACCGACCGGAGGAATCGAATGAAATCGAGTACGCAGGACGAAGCGGAAGGCAAGCTCCACAAGGTGAAGGGTAGTATCACGGAGATTGCGGGGAAAGTCACCAAGAATCGCAAACTGGTACGGAAAGGCAAGGCCGAGAAGAGAGCCGGCAAAGCACAGGAGAAGGTCGGCCAGGTGAAGAAGGCCCTTGGGAAATAGAACGAAGCCGCTCTGCATTGCGCCCCGCAACTCCGAGCGAAACGCTGCGGCGCCAGCCAAGGTCCGGCCGATACAGCCGACGAAACAGGGACCGAGATGCGAAGTGAGACGAACCGGCACCGTGCCCAACGCTAGAACGGACGGCGCACTCCATGTTGCCTTGGAGCGCACGGAGCGCCGGGCGGTTGAGAAGGTACTTGCGCAGACAAATGGCAACGTCGCCCAGGCGGCTGCCAGGTTGGGCATATTGCGTACGAGCCTCTACCGTATCATGAAGCGCTGCGGAATCGCTACTCCGTCAAGTGCCAGGGACTAGCCCTGTGTATCCTCGAATGTTACATGTCCCTGCGCCGCAATTGAATACGCGAGGCACTCTCGCCTTCCCAGTTCCATGTGTCTCTCTAGGGATACATCTGTAATGCTGTCGCGACCGCTCGCGGGCACACGGACCGCAGTCTAAGAGGCGCGCTGGCCGCGCAAGACGAAGACCAACGCGAGGCCTTTCCAGGCACACAAGGTGCAGTTGTCTAGCCTGGAAGGAAATGAGCAACGTGGGGGCGACAGCGCGAAGTATCTGCAATGCAGTACTACGTTCCACATAGCTGCTGTCGCGTTCGCGGATGATGGTCGCCCGATCATCCGAGGTCTGCACGGGGTCGGCGGCAGTCCGGTCAACTGTGACGCCTCCCGACCGGCGGCTTGCCGACCCCTCTGAAATTGCCGGCAGGGAGTTGACAGGTAATAAGTAGATGACCGCAAAGGAGAAAAGATGAACCGAAAAGTAGTGACCGCGCTTGCCATCGCAAGCATCTGCATCGGTGTTGCCGTCGCCCGGCCTCAAGGCCTCGGCCTGGGTCTCATGGGTGGCAACCCTTCCGGGCTCAGCCTCAAGGTGTGGACCGGCCCCCACATGGCGATCGACGGCGGGCTGGGCTACACCCTGTGGTACGGGCAGGCACTCAGCTTCCACGGGGACGTGCTGTGGCACACCAACAGCCTGCTGCAGTCGTCGGAGGATGGCTATCTGCCGCTCTACATTGGCGTCGGCGCCCGCGTCGTGATGGGGGACAACCACGACTACCCGGACATGAGAATCGGGGTCCGGGTGCCGTTCGGGCTCGAGTACGTGTTTGCCAGCGTGCCAATCGGCCTGTTCCTGGAAGTGGTCCCCACATTTGACCTGGCTGGGGTACCGACGGACAGAAACTTGTTCGGTCCGCAGGGGTCAATCGGCTTCCGCTACTACTTCAGCGGGTCATCACAGGACTAGCTACGGGCAGTGCACCTATGATGAGTGATATCGACGAGCAAGCCCGGCGCGCTGCCGGGACTTGCCCGTGGATAGCAGGCAAGTTCTAAATGTGAAAGGCAGGTAGAGTATGTTCTGGTTAATCGCAATTGTCCTTTTCGTGCTGTGGGCGCTGGGTTTCTTCGCATTCCACATCGGCACTCCGCTGATTCACGCGCTGATTGTGATCGGGCTCGTGATAATCGTCTGGCGGCTGGTAACCGGCAGGAGAGTCGGCTGAGCCGGAGACAGCAAGTGGACATGAAACGCAAAAAGAGAGGTGAAGGTATGTTCTGGGCAATAGCCATCGTTCTGCTGATTCTGTGGCTGGCGGGCCTGCTTACCCACATCGGCGGCGCGCTGGTTCACATCCTGCTTGTCATCGCCCTGGTGCTGATTATCTATCGGCTGGTGAAGGGCAAGAGGATTCCCTGAGTATGAGAAAGGCAGGGAGCGGGGATCGGATAGCGCGGACTCAACAGGCAAGGAAAGCGGGTAACCACGCAGCAAGGAGCAAGTCATGACTCAAACAGCAGCCAGCACCGAGAAACTAGACGAAGCGCTGGCCCATCTGAATGAAGCCGCCAAAGAGCGGCGCGAGGAATTGAACAAACTGCTGACGGAGAAGTATACGGACTTGAAGTCGGCGCTCGGCGGCGCGGTCGGCGCATCCGCGGGTTGGGTCAAGGAACAAGGCAAGGAGGTCGGTGATACGGCCAAGCTGGCCGCCTCATCCGTTGACCGTTCGGCGCACATGCACCCCTGGTACTACGTCGGCGGCGCGGCGGTGGGCGCGCTCATCCTCGGGTTTCTACTCGGCCGACATCGGTAGACAAGTTCCGGCATGAAGTTCATCCTCGGAATCATATCAGCGCTGTTCGGCCGCTGGCTAGACCTCGTGCTGGACAGCCTGAAGACCGAAGCGGCCGCAGTCTATGTCGCCGGGGTCAGGAAGGCGCGCCAGGCATTCATCGCTCTGCTGGGCCTGGCTGTCTTCCTGCTGCTGACGCTGAGCGGGTTCGTGCTCATCCATGTTGCTCTCTTCGCGTGGCTGCCCTGGAGCCTGCCGGCCAAGGCGCTGGTGCTGTTGATTCTCGGCGTTGTTTACCTCGGCGGCGGCCTCGCGGTCGTCCTCGGACTCAGTTCCGACCGGACCTGGATGCGGTTCACAAAGGTTGACCGCATCCTCGCCAACCTGCCGCCCCGGAGGTAGCTGGTGCATCGCACCTCATGTCGGTCGAGTCCGATAAGATGATGGTCGCCGCTGAGCGGCGACCACGTGGGCAAAGCAGACCGTGAATCCGTTAGTTACGCAGAAAGGCTTCAAAGAAGCCACAGGAGGTAGAGTGAAAGTAAGAGTGTCAGTATTGGCACTGCTGATGTCAGTGCTGCCCGCGCTCGTGTTCGCGTATCCGGGCATCGGCGGCGGGAAAGGGCTATTGCGCGTCCAGAACGCGCTCGTGGAGGATGAGGCCGGCCTGACGATCTCGCTCCACGCGCTGGCTCGAAACCCGTTGTTCGAGACGCCGGTGGCTGCTCCCAATTCAAGCGGCTGGGTGGCCGACCTCATCGCGCCCGAGTTGAGCTACGCTCCGGTCGTGACGAAGTATGCCGGCTTCGAGCTCTTCGGCTCGTGGGGCGGTGTTTTCCAAACACCCAAGTCCTCCACCGAGGACGGCTTCATCTGGGGCTTCCACGACCTGAAAGCGGGCGGCAAACTGTCGATTCCGATCATCCCGGTCCTCAAGCTCGGTGGCACTGCATCGTACACGTTCCTTGACCGCGAAGTCAAAGATGGCTGGACGGTGCTTGACCCGACGGCGGTGGTGCAAGCCGACAAGCTCGCGTGGGCCGGCCTCGTTACGCTGCAGTTCCAGGATGTGATGAAGGCGGCCCCGAATATCATGTTTAACTACGGCAAGGTCGCCGACGAAACCCGCTATGGCGCCGGAGTCGAACTTCAGGGCACGGGCTTCGGCCTGTTTCTCGAAGCGCTGTCCCAGCAACCCAATGTGGGATCGAGCGGCATCTTCGACACGGACAACGGCCACATCCATCTCACACCCGGCGTCGCCCTCGGCTCAGTGAGCTCGTCGGTGTTCAAGCTCGCCTACACGTTCAGCTTCGGCAACGATGCAAGCGGCATCAAGCAGCCCAACGAACTAATACTCGGCGTCTCCTTCGCCACGCCGTTCGGCAAGCGCGCGCCGGCTGAGTACGGCACGATTACCGGCACGGTTGCCGATGAGAAGACCGGAGCTGCGCTCACCGCGAACGTCGATTTCCCGGAGAACGAGAATATGGCGTCGTTCACCACCGATGCTACCGGCGTGTTCGAAGTCAAGAAAGTCAGAACCGGCGTGACGGTTGTCGAGGTAAGCGCCGACGGCTACAATAAGCAGACGGTACCGCTGGCGGTCGAGAAGGACCAGGTCGTCAACTACCAGTTCAAGCTGCGGCCGCTCAAGACCTACGGCACGATTGCCGGCACGGTCATTGACGCAGTCTCCAGCGCACCGCTGGCCGCCCGCATCGAGTTCCCCGGCACCGCGCTTGCTCCGGTGAACGCCGGTGCAACCAGCGGCGCGTTCAAGGTCGACAAGGTGGAAACCGGCGTCTACACCCTGACCGCGAGCGCCGACAAGCACATTCCCGCGACCATCACCGTGGCGGTCGAAGACAACAAGCTGGCCACCGCGACGTTCAAGCTCTCGCCGGTTGAGGCCGCCGTCGCCGTTACCGGCAGAGTCTACGACAAGAAGACCGATGCGTCGCTGTCGGCCACGGTCACGTTCAACAACGTTGTGTACAATACCGACCCGGCGACCGGCGTCTACAAGGCGCAATTGATGGCCGGCTCCTACACGGTTGTCATCGAGTCGAAGGACTACGTGAAGCAGACTGTAGCGATGGTAGTCGAGAAAGGCAAGCCGACGGTGAGGAACTTCGAGCTGGTGAAGGAAGGCATGTCCATCACCCTGAAGGGCATCTACTTCGACTTCAACCAGGCGACCATCAAGCCCGAGTCGCGCCCGGCCCTCGAGGATGCGGCCAAGATCCTCAAGGACAATCCGACCATCAACGTCGAGATCCAGGGCCACACCGACAGCAAGGGCTCGGATGAGTACAACCTCTCGCTTTCCGACAAGCGCGCCTGGGCGGTCGTGAACTACCTGGTCCAGAACTTCGGCATCGCGATGAATCGCCTGACCGCCAAGGGCTACGGCGAGGCGAGGCCGATAGCCACCAACGAGACCGATTCCGGCCGCGCGCTCAACCGCCGGGTTGAGTTCGTCATCCTCGGACAGCAGTAGCGGCCAACCGGTAGCAATGGAAAGGGGAGGCTCCGGCCTCCCCTTCCCTTTCGTACGCCTCGTCGGTTCGCTTGACTTGCCGTAACCGACGCCTATCCTCTTGCCGCATGGGCACGCCCCCAGCCGCGTCCAACCCGGCCCGCGACCTCCTGACTCGCAATTGGGCCAAGAATGACGCCCAGAAGCTCCAGTCCATCCTGCCAAGCAAGCCGGTCGAGGCCGACTTCCGTCTACTCGACCCGGCCCATCGCTTGGGCTATACTGAAGCCGCATGAAGACCGCGACCTGTAGGACGAACGGCGACAACAACAAGATGCTCCCGCTCGACCGGGCAGCCCACGATTGGTACCGATTCGTTCTGTCGTTTCCACCTCACTTGGTGCGTGACTATCTGGAACGCTTTGAGGTAGGGACGCAGGACTGTGTCCTCGACCCGTTCTGTGGTACCGGCACGACGCTGGTCGAGTGCAAGAAGCAGGGCATAGCTAGTATCGGGGTCGAATCCAACCCGATGGCCTGGTTTGCGAGCAAGGTCAAGACAGACTGGGACATAGAACCCGATGGCCTCCGCGATCATGCGTCCAGAGTGGCTGATCTCACGCTTGACCGTCTGGAGGCTGAGGGCATTAGGGACGATGACGGTCTTCCGTTCAGATTCCGAGATGCCGCCGCAGCCTCCCGCCTGAGGGCTCTGCCCGAGGAAGTCACGAAGCTGATACTGAAGGATTCCATCAGTCCTCTGCCCCTGCACAAGACCCTCGAGCTAATCGATTGTCTGAACGACCACAAGGACGGACGCCTCCACGACCACGAGCAGTTGGCGCTTGCGTCGGCGATTGTGGGTCGCATCAGCAACCTTCACTTCGGCCCGGAGGTGGGCGTTGCCACACCCAAATCGGACGCCGCAGTCGTAGGCGCATGGCTCGACAATGTGCGTACGATGGTCCGTGACCTGAGAGAACTGCGGGAGCTATCGAGTGCGGACTCGACTGTCCTTCAGGCCGACGCGCGTGACTTGACCGGGCTACTGAAGCCGGAGTCCATCGAGGCGGTGATTACATCTCCGCCCTATCCCAATGAGAAGGACTACACGCGTACTACAAGACTGGAATCAGTGTTGTTGGGCTTCATTCGGAGCAAGCAGGACCTGCGCTCGCTCAAACAGAACATGGTCCGGTCCAACACGCGCGGTGTCTATCGTGACGACAACGACGACCAGATGGTGTCAGCACATGAGGAGATAAGACGTATAGCCGACGCAATCGAGAAACGGAGAGTAGAACTCGGCAAGACATCTGGTTTTGAACGACTCTACGCAAGAGTGACGAAGCTCTACTTCGGCGGTATGGCCCGGCACCTCAAGACTCTATGCCGAATCCTGCGACCGGGGGCGCGGCTTGCATATGTGGTTGGCGACCAGGCATCCTACCTCCGCGTCATGATCAGAACCGGCACGCTGCTGGCAGACATCGCCCAGTCACTCGGCTACGAGGTTATGGGAGTCGACCTGTTTAGGACCCGGCTCGCGACGGCAACGCGGGAGCAGTTGCGGGAGGAAGTTGTCTTGCTCCGCTGGCCCGGGAGCAACTAGGAAAGGAGATTCAGATTGGAGAAGGCAAATCTGTACTCGAAGATCATCGACAGGATGTTCCACTCGAAGTTCAGGACCGGCGACCAACAGGTGGACTTCGAGCGAACGGACATCGAGAGATTCGCCAAGGAGCTTGGCGTCCGCCTTCCTAAGAACCTAGGAGACCTTGTCTACAGCTTTCGCTACCGGAAGGCGCTGCCTGCTGGCATCCGCAGCAAGGCCGGAAGAGGAAAGACCTGGGCGATCAGGCTGGCCGGCAGAAGCAAGTACCGTTTCGTACTCGTTCCTGACCGCCCGCTGATCCCCAACGAGAACCTGACTATCACGAAGGTGCCGGACTCCACGCCCGGCATCGTGGTCATGTACGCGCAGGGCGACGAGCAGGCACTGTTGGCCAAGGTTCGGTACAACCGGTTGATCGACATCTTCACCAGCGTCACGTGTTACTCTCTGCAGAACCACCTGCGAACCACTGTGCACGAGATGGGACAAGTCGAGACTGACGAGCTATACGTTGGCGTGGACAAGAAGGGCACGCACTACATCGTCCCGGTGCAGGCCAAGGGTGGCAAAGACAAACTCAACATCGTCCAGATCGAACAGGACATGGCGGTCTGCGCTCACAAGTTCCCACTCCTGATCTGCCGCCCAGTGGCCACGCAGTTCATGGCCGATGGCGTGATAGCGTTGTTCGAGTTTGCGGCGGGCGATGATGGGGTAGCCATCGCCTCCGAGAAGCACTACAAGCTCGTGCCGCCTGAGGACCTGAGTGATGCGGATCTGAAAGCTTACAGGGAGAGAACGCCGGACTGACAAGACGATGGGACTGCGCGTATATGGACGTTCCCGGTGGCTGCGTGGACGCAAACAAGACCGTCTGTGCATCCCGAAGTACGACCCGAAGGACAAGGTGCACAAGCGGCTGGCCGAGCTTTCGATGCAGGCACATGAGCTGGCGAGAACGCCAGCCAGCGACAAGCCACAAGCCTCAAGCCGCACGCTAGAGGAAGTCGAAGCGGAGGTTGACCTCGAATCCGCCAAGCTCTGGAGCCTCTCCGCCTCCGACTTGGCCGAGATTCAGCGAAGCCTGAAGGAGCTTACAGAGTGACGGATCGGAATGGTGGGCATGCCTGAACGCAAGGACGAGGAGTACTTCAAAGAGTGCTTCTCCAAGTGGCTGCGCACGAAGTGCCAGAACGTGACCCCGGTGTGGGAACGCGTGCCTGAAGACCGACAACCTCCTGACTACAGACTCCAACTTGGTGACCGCAAGTATGCCGTCAAGGTCACCAGGATCGCCAAGACCTCGGAGATCACAGCTCAGTGCTCGTTCAACGATATCCGCACGGAGATAGAAGATGAGGCCCGAAGAACCGGCGTGCTGAAGGGGTTCTACATACTCTCGTTCTACCCACCTGTGGCGACGTCAGCGACGTTGAGAAAAGCAATCCGAGAGAAGGCGCTGCATTACATCTCCGCGCATCGGGGTGATGAGGCTGCGAATCTGCAGGTAATCGTGCCCGACGACCGGGACAGGATCCAGCGTCGGGTCGCGATCCAGAAGCTAGGGACTGGCAAGGATGCGCTAATCTGTCAGCCGGGCGCCGTGTGCAGAATCGTGGACGAGGTGGATACGGAGATCGCTCCTCTGGTCCAGGCGGCCGTGGCGCGGAAGCAACGTCGATTCGACGAGGTCGGGGAGTTGTCTCCACGCATCCTGCTCCTCGGCCACGACTACCCTGTCCCTAACCTAGCCGTATACGAGAAGTGCCTGTCTCAACTTCAGGCGGGAGGACTCCTGCGTGACTTCGCTGCCGTGTTTCTGGCGATCACGGATGCGCATGGCGAAATGCTCTATGAGGCGGCAGGCTGCTTTCCTTCCCGACGGCAGCAATGACCCCGCGTCACTACTCGGGGGGCGTCCAAAGAGGCAGATGTGGGCGATAGAGCCGTGCCTGGCCAAGACGAACAACATCACAGGGAGCTGTTCTCGGCCAAGGTCATGGCCGGGAGCCGGACGTACTGCATTGACGTTCAGCGTGCCGCGAACGGGGCCAAGTATCTGAAGATCAGCGAGTCGCGCCGCCGCAAGCTCGGCCTGCTCGGGGAAATCCCATCCCCACAATAGACGATTCCTGACGCGCGGGCTGGTGGGTTTGCTGCTAACAGCTTACAGCCGACAGCTCTCAGTCTGCGGCCCACGAATCCCGGTGACAGCGTTCCCGACAATCCGGCAGCAGCGAACGGACGATGGATGCACAAGGAGAGCCAATGAATGTTATACCTGCCGATGTAGTTGAGATGACCTGGAAGGAGATGGCGGCCGGGTCGGTTGCCGACGCCAGGAAATGGGCCGACCGAATGACGAAAGAGCAGCCTTTTGTCCTGGCGTATCTGCTTGCCGTCGGCGAGAGGGACTTCAACCCCGACGAGGCCCAGTTGCTCTTCTATCTCGGCACCGTAGTCTGGCAAATCTTCGACCGGAGCGGCCGGCAGTTGGCCCAGGTCAGCGGCGACGTGCTGGACCGAACCGAGGAAAACAACGCGAAGATGCTCGAGTACCTCGAAGGGGAATCGGAAACCGGCTTCGTGGAAGCCGTGCAGGGTCTCTTGGACGGCTACAAACAGGTCGAAGTGCTGAGGTACGTCATCAATGCGCTGATGGAGGAGCCGGAGGAAGGCTGCGACATCCGGGGCGACAACGTCGGCGCGATGTTCATTCACCTCAAGACAGTCATTGACTGCTTCGATCGGACTGGGTGAGGAGTCCGGGCGACACAATGGGCGATTCCTGACGCGCGGCGGTGTGAGCTTGCAGCCAACAGCTTACAGCTAGCAGCCCGGAACTGAAGCAGACTCATCCTTCCAACACACACTATCCAGACTCTGTCACGCGGTTCATTATAGTGAACCGGGCAGTTCTCCCGCGTCTGGTCACGCGCCGGGCGCTTATTGTCGCGCGGCCGCCCATTTGACCCGCCCGCCCGGGAGTTCTACAATCCTGCCGTGACCGCTAGCACGATTGCGATTGTCGAAGGCCGTCGCGCCGAAGGCGCGAGTGACCAGTGACCCGTTGGCAGTGTCCAGTGATCCAGCGCGATTGGCGGCTTGGTTGACGCTAGGGCCGTGCCGTGCTATCATAAATTGGTGTCTGTGAAAAGAGAACGAGTTGCCCGCCTGACCGGCAAGCCCGGAAACTGGGTCGCTGTCGAGCTTGAGACCCGCAAGGTCGTGGCCGAAGCGACCACGCTGAAGGCCGTTGCCAGGATCGTGGAGCGGAAGGGTTTGAAGCGTACGAGTTTCACCCGCGTGCCCAGTCCGGACTGCGCCCTCATCCTCTGAGCGGGCCGTCACCGCCGTGACGGTCCTTACATTTCCATTTCAGGAAGTCCGGGTCGCCCGCAGCCGTCTGTATCCGGACGGGGCAAAGCTGGTGCCGTTCATCCCGCTTGCCCTGGTCGGTGCCGCGGCTCAGGTGCCGTTGATGCTTGTAGCCGACTCGGGCGCCGACTACACGATGGTCAGCACCGAGATCGCGCCTTTGCTGGGCCTGGACCTTGAGGCCGGCGAAAGGACCAGCTTCTGCGGAACGTCGGGTCATCAGCAGGAGGCCTATGTCCACCGGCTGGACATCGTCATTCAGGATGCCCGGAACTCAGTCCGGTACGCGGCAGACGTAGCGTTTGCCGGTCTGCCACGCTCGGTGGCGGGACTGCTCGGCCGGGTTGGGTTCTTCGACCGGTTCGTGGTAACTTTCAACCAGCCTGCAAACCAGATCATTCTCCGCTCCGTCGTGTGACGGCCGGCCCAGACTAGCAAGAAGTCAGGCGAGAATCCGGAGCCTGTGGCCGGATTGGGCGCGGCGTGGGAGATAGCTAACAGCCGACAGCTTACGGCTTGCGGCCGCGAGGACGGGCAGCCGCCGAACCGCGCGAGTCAGCAGTGAGCAGCCTGCGCTCCGACTGGCCGTGCTGCGCCGGTTGCGGCGGTGAAGGCAACCGCAGTAGCTCAGGTGGTCAGAAACCTGGACACAGCGTGACATACAGGGCGTTAGGCAGCACAAGCTGCCTTCCGATCTGCCACCGGGCAGCGCTGATTCGCTGAGGCAGCCACGCTTCAAGGCGACAACAGGTCTCACATCGAGGTCAGACGCCTAACCGACTGTATTTGAGCAAGATACATCTCAGATCCTATGCAACAGTGCGCTGGATAGCGCCATGAGTGGCACTCCAGGATTCGGTTAGGGAACCAATGGGGGAGTCACCCCGGGGGTCGTCCCTAAGGTGGTTCCAAGAGTGGTTCATGGATTGAATCGGCGATTGAACTGGAGAGCGACTTGTCGAGTGAGTCTAAAGGTCACTCGTGGAATGAGTTATGGGCTGAATCTGTGACTGAATCATCAGATGAGTTGTAGATTCAGCCGCTGATTCAGCAGAAAGGTGATTGTCCGGGTCAATCGTAGATTGACTTGCCGGTTGAGTCGGTGATTCACTTGCAGGATGAGTCGTCAGGTGAACCGCAGAATGACTCGTAGGACGAATCGCCGGATGCCAATCTGGGTGCCCGGTCGATATCGGTCTTGCTTTCTGCGCCCCGTTACGATTCGGTCACCTACCGAAGCGACGACAGCTGGGAAGCCGGTGGCGGTGATGCCGGAAGCGGTGTCATGGGTCTTGCCCTGAGCGGCGCGAGTAACGATGGGCAGAGCTTCGCTCGAAACCTTCAAGCAAGCCGTTGAGTAGGCCTTCGAATAAGCCCTTGAACGAGCAGTCTGAAAACCTCTGAGTCTCCCCGGGAACTCTCAACGCAACTTCGGGCTGGGAGTTTCGGAGCGCGCGCCGCCTGCTAGGCCAGGCCGGCAAAGCGGGCGTAGATGTCGAAGAGCTGCGGACCGAAGAAGAGGCCGACCAGCGCGCCCATTGCCAGGAACGGGCCGAACGGAATCGGCTGGCCGCGTTTGTGCCGGCCCGCCGCCCGGGAGATGTAGCCGATGATGACACCGAAGACGACGGCGGCGGCAAGCGCCACAATCAGCCCTTTGAGACCGACGAACGCGCCGATCATCGCCGCGTAGGGCAGGTCGCCGAAGCCCATCCCCTCTTTCTGGTCCACACCGAACCGCCGGAAGGCCCCGGCCAGCACGTAGCGCCACAAGAGCATCGCGAATAGCACGAAGCCCGCACCGACCGCGGCGGCCGTGACCGCTCTGAGGATGTGCGGCGGCGGCGCCAGGATGCCCCCAGAAAGCCCCAGCACAAGCCCGGTGACGCTGAACCCAAAGGGAATGATCTGATGGTCCAGGTCAATGAAGGCCGTAATGACAAGCAGTGAGACAAACACGATTGCCTTGACCGTGAGCAGGCTGAACCCGAACCGGGCGTAGGCCGCTACGAAAAGCAGCCCGGTCAGTGCCTCAATCAGGGGATACCGTATCGATATCCTTTTGCCGCAATCGCGGCAGCGGCCGCGCAAGAGCAGCCAGCTCAGAACCGGGATGTTGTCATACGGTCGAATCGGCTTCTTGCAGCGGGGGCAGTGCGACGGCGGCGAGGAAATGGACTTGTGCAGCGGTACCCGCCAGATGACGACATTGAAGAAGCTGCCGAAAACGAGCCCGAGCAGGGCCGAGAGCGCCCAGATCACCGCGTGCCGGGCTGGGGCGACATGTCCGGCGGGGCGAAGAGTTTCTTGTCCGAGGCTATCGCGTAGGCAGTATCGATCGAGATCAAGCCCTTGCGCAGCAGCGCCGCCAGGCACTGGTCCATCGTCTGCATGCCGTACTGCGAACCGGTCTGAACCAGCGAGGCGACCTGGTGCGACTTGCTCTCGCGGATCATGTTCTTGACCGCAGGCGTGGCAATCAGCACCTCCATCGCCGCAACGCGGCCCCGCTGGTCCTTGCGCGGCAGGAGAGTCTGGGAGACTATCCCGCGAATGACGTTCGCGAATATCTGCCGGACGTAGTCGTGCTGGTCCGCCGGAAACACGTCGATGACCCGGTCAACGGTCTGGGCCACGTTGTTCGTGTGCAGGGTCGAAAGCACCAGGTGGCCGGTCTCGGCCGCGGTCAGCGCCAGCTGGATGGTCTCCAGGTCGCGCATCTCGCCCACGAAAATGACGTTGGGATCCTCGCGCAGGCAGGCCCGCAGCGCGTCGGCAAACGACCGCGAGTGGGCGCCGATTTCCCGCTGGCTGATCAGGCAGTTCCGCCCTTTGAAGATGTACTCGATGGGGTCTTCGATGGTAATGATCCGGTCCTGCCGTTCCTGGTCGATCAGATCGATCATGCTCGCGAGCGTAGTCGACTTGCCGCAGCCGGTCGGCCCGGTCACCAGCACGAGACCGGTCGGGCACCGAGTCATCTCGGCCACCGAGTCCGGTGCCGGGAGTTCCTCGAGCGTCCGGATCTTCGCCGGTATGATACGGAAAGCCCCGCCGACTCCGGAGAGGTCCATGAAGACATTCACGCGCGCGCGCACCCGTTCCGGAGTCGTGTACTCGAGCACGACGCTGCCTGACGGAACGGCCGTGCCCCACGTATAGGAAAGGTCCAGCTCGCGCCGCTGCTCAACTGAAGCCCGCTGTTCGTCGGTCAGTATCGAGTAGAGCAGCGCCTGAGAATCGTCGGCCGACAGCGTGGGACCGGGTATCTTCTTCAGCTTGCCGTTGACCCGGATGATCGGCGGGTTGCCGACCGTTATGTGCAGGTCGGAGGCTCCGTACTTGGCTGCGTAGCGCAGCAGTTCGTCAATGCTCATCAATAAGTAATGCTCCACGCCCGACTCGGAACCCGGTGTTCACCCGTCGTCGGGCGTGGAGCGTCAGTCCTACAGCGTGGGGCTTATCGTCAGCAGTCGCTAGCCCTCCGCCGGCACAATGTGCGGAATGATGAATATCATCAGGTCGTTCTTGGTATGGTTGATCGTGGTCTTCCGGAACAGGTGGCCCAGAATCGGGATGTCGCCCAGGAGCGGCACCTTGCCGATGGTCCGGGTCTCCTCGTCACGGGTAAGGCCGCCGATCACGGCCACCTCGCCGTCGCCGACGACGATGTTCGTCTCGGCCGAACGCCGCGCAACGATCGGTCGCGCGTCGTCGGACGATCCCGACCAGCCGGTTATCGCCTCGACACTCGGCTTGACCTCCATGTTCACCTTGCCGTCCGACGTCACGTGCGGCGTGACTTCAAGCGCTATCGGCACTGAACGCGTCCGCCACGTCGCCAGTACCAGACCGGTTTTGGGGTCGGTGCTGATCTCGCGTACCGGCACGTCGGTGCCCATGCTGACCGTCGCGGTATGGTTGTCCAGCGTCAGCGTGCTGGGGTTGGCGAGCACCCGCGAATTCCCGCGCGTCTGCAGGAAATCGAGGGCCGCGCTGAGGCCGGTGTAGTCAAGCTTGCCGACCACCATATTGTTGAAGATCAGCGGGAACACGTCATCGGTGCCGATGTTGGGGGCGCCGCCCTTGGCCGCGATACCCAGCTTCCACTCGATGCCGTAGACGTCAGTCGCGTTCACCGTCGTTTCGACGAACTTGGCTTCGATCATGACCTGCGGCAGGGGCTTGTCGTACTCGGCCAGGAACTCGGCCACCCGGTCCAGCGCCTCCGGAATGTCGTTGACGATGACCATGTTCGTGCGCTGCGAACCGCCGCCCGCGCCGACGCGGCGATACCCGACGTCAACGTTGCCGACCTGCGAGAGCATCTTCGGCATGAGCTTGACGACATCTGAGGCCTCGGCGTAGTCCAGCATGAACACGCGCACCTGGGTTTCGCCGAACATCTCCTTCTTCTCGGGCTTGACTACGATGATGCCCTCTTTGTCCTCGACCATGTTGCAGAGGCCGGCCTTCAGCAGGGCTTCCAGACCCATGCGCAGCGGCACGTCGTTCAGGCGTACGGTCACGACTGACTTCACGTCCTGCGTCGCAAGGATGTTCAGGTTGAACTGGCTGGCGATCATCCGCATCAGGTCGGTCAGGTCCGCATCTTTCACGTACAGCGTCAGCCGCTTGCCGAAGAACTGGTCGGCCGTCGGCGGAGGCGGAACCGGTGCCAGCGGATGGATATCCAGGTCGATGACCACGAGTCCATTCTCGACCGTTACCTTGTGCCGGACCGGTTCGCGCAGCCCGACCGTCATCCGCAATCCCGAAGCCGCCTCACTCGGCTCCACGGTCACGTTCGTCACCGGGTAGTAGGATGACTCGATCCGGTTGTGCTTCAGCTTCGACTCCGCATCCATGATATCGACCACCAGGGCCGGCGGATCGTCGGTGAAGAACGAACTCACGTTGGGATTGCCCGTGCAGACGGCGGTTACGCGGACGTTCTCAAGCAGCTTGTCCACCGCGACGCTGGTGATATCGACGGACTCCTGCGCAAGCAGCACCGAGCAGAGGCAGAAGACTGCAAGGAATGGAATCGCTGTTTTCCTAGTCATATTTTCACTCCCCCAGCAGCAAGGTGAACGTCCGTCCGCCCTGCTCCAGTGTTACGTTATCGCTCTCGATCTTGACGACCCGCTTGCCGCTGATCTCGTCTCCGATCTGCAGGATCTGGTCGTTGATCAGCGCGTACGGACGGTCGCCGCCGAGCGTGATTGCCTTAAGTCTGAGATTGGCCAGTTCGTTCACCATGACCCAGTCACGGACGAACGGGTCCGTGCCCCAGGTTTCCGGTGGCAGTACCTTCGGCGTCAGCGCGCCGGTTGTCGTTTTCGCGGGCTGTGCGGCTTCGTCCGTGGCCGTTGGTGCCGGCTGGACCGCCTTGGCGCCGGTCGCCTCGGCCGCTGCCGCGCTCACGCCCTTCAGCTCCGGCTGCGGCCGGAAGGCAAAAGTGTAGAGCGCCAGCACCGCCACGGCTATGCCCAAAAGAACCAGAATCCTGTGTCTCAAGATACCCCTTTCTGCATCAGCACACCGGCAGACGGCCTGTCAGAATAGAATCGCATCAACCTATTTCCTCTGTGTCGGAGTGGCGTAGGATGAAGGCATCAGGCTTTCGCCGACCCGGACCGTACTGCGCTTGCCGAACGCCTCAATCTCAATGCGGTCCTGGCTGATCGAGACGACTCTCCGCCCGAGCACGAAATCGCCGACCTGCACTTTGCGGCTGTCAACCATTGCATAGCTCCCGCTCCCTGTGACGACAACCGCTCTCAGTACGTAGAGGTCCCGGCTCTTGCGGCTCGAACGGCTGCCGCGCCGCGACCTGGCCTGCTTCAACATCCGCTTCTTCGCCCGTTCCTGCCGCCTCAGTTCCTTCTTGCGGCGGCGCTCCTCGTCGCGGATCTGCTTTGCCTTCTGTTTGCGTTCCGCAGCCGTGCTCGCCTTGAGCCTGCCGGCTACCCTGCCGGAAGTCCGGCGGGTGCCGGCCGGGCGGACGGCGCCGGCGCTCGCACCTTGCGAACCACCGTATTCACTCGTATCGGTCAGCGCGCTGGTGCTCTTCGGCCGTGCCTTGGTGCCCTTCGGCCGCAGCAGCATGTAGCCGGCGATGACCAGCACTGCGACCAGGACTAGGACGAGTACAATCCTTCTCATAGCTTGCCACCCGTGGCCAGACTCGAAGCAACCAGGTTCACCAGCAGCTTGGCCTCGACCTCTGGGCGGATGTCCTCGCGCGCGGTGACTTCAAAATCCGGCACCCGCACGAAGTACGGGAACTTGTCGAGGCCCTCGACATACTGGCCGATGTCGATGTAGCGCCCCTGGACGGTCACGAAAAACGGCACGGTGCGCAGCGGCGCGGTCGGAGACTCCTGTTGCAGGAGCGTATCGAGTGACGGCGGGGCGATCTCGAGGAAACGAACCTTCCGGTCCGCTCCAAGCTGGGCCAGCTGCCTCAGCATCGATAGCATCTGCGAGCGCGGCACGACCCGCGCGATGAACTGGGCGTTGGCCTGCTGCAGTTCGGCCACCCGCTCGCGGAGATTGCCGATGCCCTTGACCCGGGCGCGCGTCTCATCGAGCTGCTTCTGCAACTGGACGGCCTGGGCGGAACTCTCCTGCCGGGCCTTCAGCCGCGGCTGGTACAGAAGGAACACCGCCGCGATGGCGAGCACCACGTAGACCGCCAGTCCGATAATCAGAACCCGTCTCTCAAGTAATGCCATGGTTCACTCCGTTACGCACTGGATTTCGAACTCCAGGACCGATTCGCCCTGGAGCGTGCTTCGGTTCTTCGACACGAGCTGAACCTGCTGAAATCCGGGGCTGTTTTCGAGGTCAATCATGAACTGGGAGAGGTCGATGTCGAGCAGGAACGGATCGGCCGACACGACGCCCGTCATCTTCACGGTCTTCTGACCGGTGAGGGCCAGGGAGTTGAGCTGGATGTTGTCCGGCACGATGTGTGTGACTTCGGCCATCACCGGCACCGAGATAATCTGCTCGCCGACGACCGCGGTCAGACTCCGCTGCTTGGCCTCCATTTCCCTGACCTGGGCTTCGAGTGCGAAGTACTCCTTGTTCGCGTCCTCGGTCGCCTTCAGGTCCCGTTGCAGTCTGGTGACCTGCATCGCCGACGCCTGGGACCAGCCGGCCAGCAGAATGTAGACCACGATGAGGACCCCGATCCACAGTATGCCGCCGACCACCGCCAGCCGGATGTCCCGGGCGATGAACTTCCCGGTTTTCATCTCGACCGGCAGCAGGTCGACCGCTGTATGGTCGTAGCCCAGACCGAGCGCCGTCACCATCCGGTGTCCGAACTCGCCGTCCGGCGCCGTGCCCTTCTTGTAGAGCCCGGCTTCCTTGAACGGGTCGAACAACTGGGTGGTCACTCCGAGGCTCGTCTGGATGTACTCGCGCAGGCCCTTCATCGCCGCGGTGCCGCCGCAGAGCATCAGCCGGTCGATCTTCGTCTCGCCGAACTCGCGGCGGTAGTAGTCGATCGAACGGTTGATCTCGGCCACGAACCGCTCGAGGGCGGGACGCTGCAGCGTCGCCAGGCGCTTCACCATGATACCGGAAGGCATCCGCTCGGTGGAATCCTCCGACGGCAGCCCGTACTTCCGCTTCATGTTCTCGGCGTCGTAGGCGTCGAGCGCCAGCTGTCCCTCCTCGGTGGTGATGGCAA
>JAFGRF010000327.1 GCA_016935295.1 Caldifarciminota bacterium
ACACGCCAGGGCTGAGGTGGCTAAGGTCGTTTGCGCCCGGCCGCAGTCCGATGACCGTGCGTCCCGCCATGTCCAGCAGCGCCGCGAGGTCTCCGGTCACCGGTCCTCGGTCATCCGGGAGGCTCAGCACGTCATAGACGATGGTGGTTGCGCTCGGCATTCGGGTCTCAACATGCGGCGACTCTTCGGCGACGCCGGTGAGGGAGCTGTACTTGATGGCAACCAGGTCCAGGGTCAGCGTGAGCGTGTCGGTCACGAAGCCGGCGACGATGGGGTTGTCGGCCTCGTCCAGGGCGACGTCGCTTGCCTCGTCGTCATACGGGCCGCCGTAGGTCGTCGTCCACAGCCGGTTGCCCGCCGAGTCCAGTTTCATGACGAGCCAGTCGTACACGTTGTCCGCGCCGGTGCATCCGGTGAGGAAGACGTCTCCGGCAGAGTCGCAGGCCACGCCCAGCCCTATGTCAACCATGTCGAAGTCATGAATACCGTTCCACACCAGAGCCCCGCCTGAGTCGTACTTCAGGACCAGCGCGTCGCTGGTGGAGTCTTTGACGACCCTGCCCGCGACGAAGACGTTGCCGTTCCGGTCAACCGCGATTCCGCAGCAGGCGTCGTCCGGGCTGTGGTCGTAGCGCCGAGTCCAGATGGTGTCGCCGTCCGGCGTCAGCTTGAGGGTCAGACAGTCGAAGTTTTCACCGTCGCTGACGTAGGCGCACATGACGATGTTTCCCCACGGGTCAAGCGCAGTGCGATAGGCGATTTCGAACGGCTCGAAGTCATAGGTCCTCGCCCAGAGAGTGTCGCCCGACGGGTCGACCTTGGCCAATCCCAGGTCGAAGTAGTTGCCGTCATAGAACGCGCCGGAGACATAGGAGTTCCCGGCCGAGTCGACCGCGACCCCGAGAGCCATGCAGTTCGTGTCGACTCTCAGCCACTTGAATTCACCGGCAGAGTCGTACTTCGCGGTCACGGCATAGACCAGCAGGTCACTTGGCTGCCCGCCCGCGGTTCTGCCGTCATAGCCGGGCCGGAACAGCCGGGAAGCGAGCGCCCGGCTGTAGCTCGCGCCGTAGCCGCACACCAGTATGTTGGACTCGGCATCAATGCAGGCACTCACCGCCATTTCATTGAGAGACGTGTCGCCGAAGGTCCTGGTCCACAGCGTGTCGCCGTCCTGGTCCAGCCGCGCAACCAGCACGTCGGTGGACGGATTCGCCGAGGTGGCGCCTACGACCGCGACGGCATTCCCGCGGGAAGCGATGCCGTTGCCTACCTCGTTGGCGCCCAGGTCCAGCCTGCTGACCCAGAGCGTATCAGGGCCGGAGCCAACGGCCGTGCTCAACAGACAGAAGCAGATTGCCGGTGTGATGACCTTCATTGCTTTCCTCCTGGTCGAGCGCAGTTCCCCGCTTGCTGGACAGACGGCTTCTGCTACCCGTCCTGCCGATTCGGACATGGCAGCATTGTAGAATTCGCGGGCGAGGTTGTCAACGACAAGGGACCAAAGGCGAAAGACCGAGGACAGGGGGCGGAGGATGAAGGACAAGGGACCAAAGGACGAAGGAGACAGGCCGTCGTCGTTGACCGTGGTCCATCCGTTCGTAGTATGAGTCGGGCGGACGCATGGCCGCGGGTCGGTAGTTCCCGCGGGTGCGGCCCGCCGGCTAGGAGCCAACTTGAGGAGAACACGTACTCTGCCGGTGCTGGCATTGCTGCTGGCGCTGGCCGGCGCAGCGCGGTCACAGGCGATTCGCTGCCAACTGCACGAACCGCCGCCCAACCGGGTGACGATTGAGAATCTCTGGTGGGTGGACCTGCAGAACACCACCTCGAAAACCTACACCATCTGGCTCAAGGGCGAGGTCGGTGAGGAGCGCCACGGCACGGTGTTCCGCGCTACCACCCGGCCTTTCACGCTGCCGCCGGGACGCAGGCGCCTGCGGCTGGGCGATATCTCCATAGCGGAGCAGTGGGCCAGGCCCGGGTTCGAGGTATTTGTTCAGCGTACGGGACGGCTGCCCGAGGGCAACTACTACTGCAGCGTGGTCGTGCTGCCCGAGAGCCTGGGCGGCGGCGACACCAGTCACGTGCGCGTCGAGAGCCCGAGCCCGCCGCGGCTGCTCACGCCCCGGGATGGCGGTTCGGTAACTTCGGGAACGCCGGACATGACGTGGCTGGGCCAGCGCGGCTACTCCGGACGGGTGACCTACGAGGTGGTGGTGGCCGAGATCCTGCCCGGTCAGACCAAAGAAGAGGCGCTGCGCGGCAACCAGCCCTGGTTCCGCAAGCCGTCTATCCCCGGCAACCAGCTCCGCTACCCGGGTGCGGCGCGCCGGCTCGATACTGGCAAGCGCTATGCCTGGCAGGTGCAGACCTATGTCGAAGGCGTCCTCGACCCGACCCTGTCGAGCGAAGTCTGGGAGTTCACGCGCAAAGGCTTCGGCGGCTACGCTCAGTTGCTGCAGCCGCTCAGGGTGATGCGCAAGGTGACCCGGCACTACAACTGGTTCGAGGTTGAACTGGAGCTGACCAACCTCGGGGGAACGGACATCACCCAGATCATGATTGCCGACAGCTCGACCGGGATGCAGCCGACCGGCCAGGCCTGGGCCAGGCGCAAGCCGACCGGCAACCAGATAACCCTGGCATCCGACGTGCCCAACGAGACGCGCCAGAACACATCGGGCAGTTGGGCGGTAGTGGTGCTGGACATGAGTTCCTGGACGCTCGCGGCCGGCCAGACCGTGTATGCGCGCTACGCCCTGGTACCGGTGGTCTACGACATCACCAGTCCGTTCCACATGGTCGGCAAACGGCTCAGGGTGACCTACCGCGCCGGCTCGGACAACCGCGTCATCGACGACTCGCTCAAAGCGGTCGAGGTCGGAGCCGAAGTCAACCAGGCCTATGCCATGTCGAACTACCTCGTCGTCACCCGGCCCGAGGTGCTGCACATGGCCAACCCGGGCGACCACGCCGGCGTGGTCCGGCTGCTTCGCTACGCCGGCCGGCTGGCGCGCGAGCGCGAGGGTGTGCTCGGCTACTTCGTCAACTGGGTTGCGGAGCCGAACATGTACCGCAACGTCATCGTCAACCAGTGGGGCAACAAGATGAACCCGCAGTGGAAGCAGCTGCACGGCTACCTCCTGTTCGTGGGCGAGTCGAATATCATCCCGAGCTGGAACATCCCGATGCACGTCGAGTTCACCGGGGGCAGCATCAACAGCGTTCCCTTGAGCGACTACCCCTATGCCGACTTCAACGGCGACTGGGTGCCGGAGCTCAAGGTGTCGCGCATCCTGGGCCGGACCGCGGCCGACCTGCAGATTCCGCTCGAGACGAGCCTGCGCCTGCGCGACCCGAGTTCCGGGGTTTCGAACGACATGCGCCAGGCCATGCTCCTGAGCGGCTACGTCAACGGCGGCGAGAACTTCAAAGGCTACTGCGAGCTGGGCAAGGACGTGCTCGTCGGCAAGGGCATCAACACCTTTGCCCTGCACTATGTCGACCAGTTGCCCGAGCACCAGAACTGGGACGACATGTTCCAACTGGTCAAGTTCTGGGGCACCAACAAAGACCTGATGGTCTACGACGGGCACGGCCATCCGACAGCGTGGTCGGGCAGCCTCGGGGCCGGCGGCGTATCCGGGCTGGGCATTTCGGGACACAACACCCGGCCGGTGGCCATCGGTTTCTCCTGCCTGACGGGCAAGTACGACGACCAGAACGGCTCGATTGCCCGGGAGTTTCTGCGCAACGGCGCGGTCTGCTACCTGGGCGCGACCCAGGAACTCGCGGTCACGGTGATGAACGCGCTGGTGTCCGACCGGTTCTGGCGCAACTGGAGCCGGACCAACCGGTTCGGCGACCAATTGCGCAACGTCAAGGCCGATGAGGCGTTCTACCGCGCGCCGTATGAATCCTACCCCTGGCAGTACACCTATCTGTTTGTCTACGCCTTCAACATGTACGGCGACCCGGCGTTCGGAGGTAAGCCATGAAACTGAAACACCTGCTCTCGATCATCTTCGTTCTGCTCCTGGCCGCGGCCGGCGTGATGCCGGCCCAGGAGCCGCCCGCGAAGATCACCGTGAACGTGCCCGACTACCGGGTGGCGAAAGGGGCGGACGTCGATATCGCGACGATTCCCGGCGGCAGCCTGCTCTGCGCCGAAGAAGGTCGTCCGCTGGTACCCTACTACTACACCGACGTCGAGTACCCGGCCGGATTTCGGGTGCAGGCCGTGA
>JAFGRF010000328.1 GCA_016935295.1 Caldifarciminota bacterium
CCACGGCCAGGTCGTCGTGATCGACCACGTCCCGGCTGAGGTATGCTCGGTATGCGGCGACGTGCTACTCAGCCCGGATACGGTGCGCCATATCGAGCAACTTTTGAGCACGGCTGACCGCCCGGCACGCGAAGTCCCGCTGTACGAATACGCGTAGCCAGTCGGTTCCAGCGTCCTCACGCACAAGCACTGACGATGCGGTGCTTTCTTCTACGCTGCCGCAGTCGGCCTCAAGTCAGACGGCATTCGGCATCCTGGATGCACACAGGTAACGCCTAAACTAAGCTCTGTCAATTGATTAGACCGTCACCGCAGAACTGAGTGGGCCGCGGCTGGTGCCCGCCTTTGTTGACTCAAGGCAGTGTCGGGCTATAATCGCGAGAATGGTCAGTCAAGTGCCTCAAGAAGAAATGCAGACGCCGGATGCCGAATGTCAAACGGCAGAGGGCGAAGACCGGGTGGAGGAATCCAGTCCCCGGTATTCGGCATTCAGACTCCCACCGGAGGTAACGGAGCCGATTGAGGCCGCGGCCCGCGAGGCCGGCGTGGAGGTCTATCACGCCGAGTTCAGTGGCCGCGAGCTGCGCGTGCAGGTCGAGAGCGCGGCCGGCACGTCGGTCGACACCTGTTCCAGCTTCTCCCGCGCGCTTGCGCCCCGGCTCGACGCGGTCAACTTCCTGCACCGGCAGTACACGCTGGAGGTCTCGAGCCCGGGCATCGAACGCAGGCTCTACCAGCCGCAGGACTTCACCAGGGCCGTGGGCAAGCACGTGAAGGTGCTGGTTCGCGGCGGTTGGGTGGAGGGCGTGCTGGAGTCCGCTGGGCCGGATACGATAAGGCTCCGAGTCAACCGAAGTCAGAAGGCAGAAGGCAGAAAGAAGAAGTCAGAAGACCGGACGCCAACCTGCGATGACGAAGCCCCGCGCGAGGTCGCGTACGCAGAGATACGTGAGGCACACGTCAGAGTCCCGGACTGCGAGCTGTTTGCTTCAGGAAGGGGTCAAGGAGTCAAGGAATCCAGGAATCAAGCAAGGCACTCGAATCCTCGAATCCTGGAATCCTCGAATCCTGCCGAGAGGAATTAATGAATAAGGAAATCGCCAATCTCATCGTCCAGATTGCCCGAATACGGAACGTCGATGTCACCTACGTCTGCGAAACCCTGCGCGCAAGCATCGTCGCGGGTCTGCGCCGTCGCTACGGCCCGGACACCGAGGCCGATGCCGAAATCAACTCCGAGACCGGGGAGATCCGCGTCTTCCTCGCCAAGAACGTGGTCGAGCGGGTCGCCAGCACTGCCCGCGAGATATCGGCGAGCGACGCCCGGAAGATCAGCCCCTCGGCCCAGCCCGGTGACATGATCCGGGTCGAGGTGCCGCTGGACGAGCTCGGCCGCATCGCCATCCGCAAGGCCTCGGACGAGCTGGTGGTGAAGCTGCGCGAAGCCGAACGCACGAAGCTCTATGACGAGTTCTGCAAGAAGAAGGGCGAAATCGTTACCGGCACCGTCCAGAAGATTGGCCGCGATGAGATCATCGTGAACCTGGGCCTGATTGAGGCGGCTCTCCCCAACCACGAGCAGCTCAAGGCCGACCACTACCGGCAGGGCCTGCCGATAAAGGCCTACGTCCACCGCGTGGAGAAGACGCCGATCGGCCCACGCGTCTTTCTCTCCCGCACCCATCCGGAGTTCCTCCGCAAGCTGATGTCCCGTGAAATACCGGAAATCCGCGAAGCAGTCGTGGAAATCAAGGGCATCGCCCGTTCACCTGGCTTCCGCTCCAAGGTCGCGGTGACCTCGCTCGACGAAAAGGTCGACCCGGTCGGAGCCTGCGTCGGCTACCGCAAGTCTCGCATCGAGAACATCATCAAGGAGCTTTCCGGCGAGAAGGTGGACATCGTCCAGTGGAGCAAAGACCCGCAGATCTTCATCGCTCGCGCGCTCGGGCCGGCCAAGGTCTCCGAGGTCATCAAGGAAGGCGACACCCACATCGTCGTGGTGCCTGACGCCGAGTTCTCCATCGCCATCGGCAAGAAGGGCCAGAACGTCTGGCTCGCAAGCCTCTTGTGTGGAGTGAAGATCGAAGTGCTGAAGGAGACCGACTACCGCAACCGCATCATCATGAGCAAGGCGAGCACCATCCCGCTGACCAAGCTCGGCCTCGAAGAAGCCCTGCTCGGCAAACTCACCGCCGCCGGCATGAACACGGCGTTTGACGCGCTGAACTCGACGCCCGAGGACCTCGCGCGCGTCACCGAACTCGCGCCCGAGGCTGTCGAACCCCTCAAGCAGCAGGTCCGCGACGCAACCTGGCGTGTGGTCGAAGGCAAACCGGTGTTCACGCCGCCTCCGCAGGCCGCGGCTCCGAGTCCGGCACCCGAGACGCCATCGGAGCCGGCTGCAACGCCGGAGCCTGCGGCTCCGCCTGAGCCGACCCCGGCAGCAGAATCCTCCGTAGCCGAAGAGCCGGCCGAGACGCCGGCCCGGACCGAGCAGTCCTGACATCAAAGTGGCGAAGCTAAAGGTCTTTGACGCGGCCCGGCAACTCGGCCTTTCAAGCGAAGGTCTGATTCGTGTACTCAAGGACCTGAACTTCCGGCCGCGCGGCTACACTTCCTACATCACCGAAGCCGAGTTCGAGGCAGCGAAGCTGCGGCTGAAGAACGAGAAGCACCATTTCAAGGACCAGATCCGGCGCACGCGCGCCGCGCCGCCGCCGCCGACTCAGCCGCGGCCGCCGTCCGAGTCCCAGCAGGTCGCCCAGAACGTGAAACACACGCTGGCCAAAATCGAGGGACGCGAGATCAAGCACCGCAAGCCCGTCCGGCAGGCCCCGACCGCCACCCAGCCGTCGGCCCGGCCTGCGGTCAAAGTCAGCGCGTACATGACGGTCGCCGAGCTCGCCCACGCCCTCAACGTATCGGCCTCGGACGTTATCAAGAAGTGCATCGGCCTGGGCATGCTCGCCACCCTGAACCAGCGCCTCGACCTCGAGACGATCATGCTGCTCGCCGACGAGTTCGGCGTGCCGGTCGAACAGGAGACCGAGGTTGAAGTCAAGGTCGAACGAGGCGAGAAGAAGCCGCGGCCGCCCATCGTCGTGGTCATGGGCCACGTCGACCACGGCAAGACCGCGCTGCTCGACTACATCCGCAAGACCAAAGTCGTTGAGTCCGAGGTCGGCCGCATCACCCAGCACACCGGCGCCTACGTGGCCAGCTATCAGGACAAGCCGATCGTTTTCCTCGACACGCCCGGCCACGAAGCTTTCACCGCGATGCGGGCCCGCGGCGCCCAGGTCACGGACATCGCCGTTCTGGTCGCTGCGGCCGGCGAAGGCGTGATGCCGCAGACGCAGGAGGCCCTCGACCATGCCCGCGCCGCCGGCGTGCCCATCATCGTAGCCCTCACCAAGTCCGACCTGCCCGATGCCAACCCGGAGCGGGTCAAGGCCCAGTTTGCCCAGCACGGCGTGAAGGTAGAGGGCTATGGCGGCGACACCTTCTGCATAGAGACCTCGGCCGTCACCGGCCAGGGCGTGGAGGCCCTGCTTGATGCCATCTCCGTGCTCGCGCTCGAGCTCGACCTGAAGGCGTCGTTCGACGGGCCGGCCCGCGGCGTGGTCATCGAAGCCCGCGTGGACCGGGGCCGGGGCAGCATTGCCACCGTGCTCATCGAGGAAGGCACGCTCCACAAGGGCGACCCGTTTGTCGCGGCGGAGTTCTTCGGCCGGGTGCGCGACATGCTGAATGAGGATTTCGAGCCGATGCCCGAAGTCACGCCGTCGTTGCCGGTGCAGGTGC
>JAFGRF010000329.1 GCA_016935295.1 Caldifarciminota bacterium
AGCAAACAATGGCAGACGGACGAAGTCAGAGGCGAGAGGCTAGAAGCTGGAGCGCAGAACAGGTCAGAAGCCAAAGGCCAAGAGCCAAATCCGGGGAGAGACAGAAGAGAGTAAGGGAGCGAGAGGGTAGGTGGTCCAGTGTTCGAGTGCAAAGGAAGGAATCAAGAGATCGAGAGAGCTAGGGATCGAGTGGTAAGAGAGGGAACGAGTGGCGGGCAGAGCGAAGTAGTCAGTACACGGTAGACAGCATACAGGGGCAGAGGCGGAGGCGAAGGTCAGTTCACCTTGGCCTTGACCTGAGCCTCAACCTTCAGCCTAACCCTTGATCTGTTCCGCTGCTCTCGGCCTCGACTTCCGTCGGCGGGCGACGGGACGGCGCGAACGGCCCTGCCTTCGCTTGAGGTCCGCCAGCATCTCTCTCAGATTGTGGTGGTGCTCGGCCGCGTACTCGTCGCGGATACGCCACACCTCGGCAATTATCTCATCGTACATCTTCCACCTCCTCGGCGAGCAGCTCCAGCGGCGTACAGATCTCAGGGCAACGGTATCCCGCTGCCAGGCATACCGAACGGACGAGCGGTCGGAACTCCGCGTTATCGATATGGCGGCAGTTCCAGGTTAGCAGGTAGTCCAGACCGTGCACCGTGGCAAGGGCGACGTGAAGCGCGTCGGCCTCGGCAGACGGCGGCATCGCACTTTCAGCGATCAGGCGTTCGGCCAACGCTGCCATTCGTTCGTCCGCTTTCAGGACTGGTATTCGGGCAAGATACTTGAGGCGCCGGGCGGCGACTGCAGCGTCGCCTCGGGAGGCCTCGACGACGACCAACTCCGAGATGAAGAGATCATATCTGGGGCGGGCGTGGTCCCACCATTGCGCTGACAACTGCTGCCATGCAGCACCCAGGACGTCCCGGCTGGGCCGGGCGGCCAAGTAGCTAACAATCGATGTTTCCACGTAGACTGTCTTTCTCATGTGCTCGTTCTCACAGTCGCAGCTTCAGCACATAGTATAACCTGACTGCAGTGACATTTCAATCGGACAGACGAACCCTGCACACAGAGATCAGGAAGGTCGGGTGCGGAACACAGGCTTCACCCAACACTGCGCTATCTTCC
Organism: Caldifarciminota bacterium; assembly: GCA_016935295.1. Classification (GTDB taxonomy): domain Bacteria; phylum Hydrothermota; class Tepidihabitantia; order Tepidihabitantales; family Tepidihabitantaceae; genus UBA2258. Next base: position 1,117 of record JAFGRF010000329.1, read on the forward strand.
GCCTCTGCGGTTAGTCTTATGTCGGCTCTGGGAAAGAAACAACCGCGGGGCTGAGGGGTGGGCAGCGGCGTCAGCAGGCAGCGTCGCGCTGGAGCCGGTGCCAGAGGTCGAGGATGGACTTGGCTTCGCACCAGCGCTCGATGTACGCGACATCGAGGGTGTCCTTCTGCACCGCGTAGACTCCTCGCGCATCGAAGTAGTGCTTGTCCAAATCGGACATCCGGTACCATTCGAGCTTGGCGATGATCACATCCTCGGGCGTGGCGATAGTCACCATGAAGCGCTCGTAGGGATACCGTTTGCGACGCGCGAAGGCTTCACGTCCGTAGTCGTCGCCCTTTCTCATCCAGAAGTCCACTTTGAGCCCGGTATCCTCGTGGATGGCGTTGAACATGCTGCCCTCGCCCAGGGCCGCCTTGATGGACTCTTCGGCGACCGCGTAGTCCGGCTCCAGCAAGGCCCTGATCCGCCCGACGTCAGCAGGCGTGATGACGACGACGAAGTCGATGTCATGAGTCGAGCGCGGAACCCCGTGGTAGTTGACCGCGAGAGCGCCGGTAAGCATGTACGGGATGCCGGCGCGGTCCAGTCGGCCAGCCACATCCAGCCCGAGCTCCCCGAAAGTCACGCCCGGCAGCTTTCTCCAAGCAGACGGCGTGCTTCCGAGTCCGAGACCCCGGGATGACGAAAGCGGATCCCGGCCAGCGCGAACTCGGTCACGAAATCGATTATCTCGAAGCCGATTCTGAGCCGCTGTTCGCCGGTCAGCCTTCTGAGTACTTCTATCTGACGCCGGTTGAGCGGCTCCACATAGCCGTGCGGACTGCCCGCTGATTCCGTGGACACTGGTCTGATGCTACCGACGATGGAAGAGATGTCCAGTCACGGCGGCGCCGCGGGCCATTTCATAGTGAACCACCACTGACTAATCCCCGAGGGTCTGCCTGCCTGAGAAGCGCCGACGGCGCCGTGCTCGAATTCGGCGGAAGAGGGCAGCGGTCACCGGAGAAGCAATCCGGCGCGCCTCAGCGGAGAGGATGGCCGTGCCGGGCGATTATTCGAATTCCTGCATGTGTCCTATAGTATAAGTCCCACCGGTGCGCGGAATCGGGCCTAAGTTCCGCGGTGCCAATCGCTTGGACCCAGCCAGGCCCGAAACCCCTCCCTCGCCTCCCCGGTAGCTTTGTCCCGCCCGGCGCGAGGTCCGGCGTGGCCCGCAATCACCGGAGCTTTGCGACGAGCATTCCGCCGGACAATGACGCGAGCGATGACGGGTTCAACCTCAGAAGCAATGTCGCGAGCATTGCGTGGTCCAGTGACGGATGCAGTTCACGGTCAAGGTTGAGGTTAAGGTAGAGATGGAGCGAACGACGCACTTGCCTACCCGGTGCGCTGCGCAGTCCACGATACCTTGGCCGCTACTTTCTGACGTGCAGTGCGAGGTGCTTCTCAAGACACAACGCGCCGCTTCTTCGTTCTTCGTCCTTCGTCCCTGGTCCCCGGTCCCCAGACCCGACATCGAGTCAACCACCGAGGCCACAGAGAGAACAGAGTGAGTGAAGATCCTTCCGGGCCAAACCCTCAGAATCTCTGTGTGCTCTGTGGTTCAATATCGGATTCAGGAACTCTTCTGTCGCTTGACACGCCGGAGCGCGACTTCTAGAATCCGGCGATGTGCTCCGCGTCCTCAGGCGGCGGTCAACAGCAGTGAAGGCTCGCGGCGCGGCAGATTCCGAACCGGGTGCTCTGCTCCTCCGCTGCCTCTCCGCCCGAGGACCGGAGACCGGTGACCGGGGACTGGAAACCGCTGCCTGGAGCCGAGTCGTCGAACTCGCGACCCGCGAGCACGTCGCGCCGCTGCTCTTCAAGCGGCTGAAGGAGAGCGGCGGGAGTGACCTCGTCCCGGCCGATGAGTGGAAGCGGCTGCGCCTGGCCTACTTCACGAACGGCGACCGGAACACCCGTCTCTTCCGCGAGCTGCGCAAAGTGCTGGATTGCCTGCACAATTCCGACATCAAGGTCATCGTCTTGAAGGGTGCGTACCTGGCCGAGGCGGTCTACGGCGATACTGCGCTCCGGCCCATGTGCGACGCCGACCTGCTGGTTCGTCAGGCCGAGCTGGCAAAGGCCGAGTCTGCGCTGCTCGCGATAAGTACAACTCCTCCGCAGGCATATCGGCCGCCGCCGCCCTCGGGTGAAACGGGACCCGCGAACGCAGAGGGAGACGGCGGGATGGAAAAACACATCCAGCAAATCCAGATTCACGACCTTACCGTCGAGCTGCACTGGTCCATCGCCAGCGAAGCCGAACCGTTCAAGATAAACGCGAATGGTCTCTGGCAAAGGGCCTGCCCGGCCCGCGTCGCCGGCGTAGAGGCGCTGGCGCTCTCTTCCGAGGACCTGATACTCCACTTGTGTCTGAACCTCTGCCACACCGATTGGCTTGCGGGGCTGCGGTCCTTGTGCGACCTTGCCGAGACGGTCCGCAGGTTCGGCAGCAGCACGGACTGGGCAGGGGTCGCCCAGGGCGCCCGCGACTGGGACGCGGCCAAGTACGTGGGTCTTACGCTTTCTCTGGCGCAGACTCTGCTCGGCGCAGAAGTGCCGGGTAGCATCATTGAGCAGTTGGTGCCCGGCGGCCTCGACCCGCGCGTGCTCGAAGCGGCAAAGGAGTCCGTCGTCACGCAGACCGGTTACGGTCCGCGGATTCCATCGCTCTACCCGTCCGGCGCGAAGTCCCTGCGGGGGGAGGTGAAGTGGTTCTGGCGCCGCGTCTTTCTCTCCCGCGACGAAATGGCCGCGAAGTACCCCGCGTCACGCAACTCGCGGCACTTGTACCTCCACCACGCGTTGCGGCTAAGGGACGCCCTGCGCGCCTCTCCGTCCTACCTTCCGATCCTGGTCCGGTTCATGAGAGCCGGACTCCGGCGCAGCCGCTACGCCTCGCTCTCCTCCTGGCTGAAATCCGGGAAGACGTAGGCGCGCCGGCGCGAGTAGCCAGATGAGAGTATGCAGCAGCAGAACAGGGCCGGTCAGGCGCCCGCCGAAACGAGAGCCAATGGTTGCAATGGTCAGAACGTTGAGTAATATTACTCAGTATGCTGAGTAAAATCGGCAAAGGCGGCGCCTACCTCAGGCCGCAGGCGGCGGTGCTCTCCCGGCGCCTCGTCGAACCGCGGCGCTTCATCCAGGTCTTGGCGGGCCCGCGCCAGGTGGGCAAGACCACGCTGGTCAGGCAGGTGCTCGCGAGGCTGGACTCGCCGTCGTCATACGTCTCGGCCGACGAGCCGGCCCTGCGCGGCAGTGGATGGATTGCACAGCAGTGGGACGCAGCCCGCCTTGCCGCCCGGACCTCGGGCCGCGGCGGGGCAGTGCTCGCCCTGGACGAAATCCACAAGGTTCCCGGCTGGTCTGAAACCCTGAAGCGCCTCTGGGATGAAGACACCGCCGGACGTTTGCCTCTTCGGGTCGTCGTGCTCGGTTCGGCTCCCCTGTTGATGCAGCGGGGGTTGGGCGAAAGCCTGACCGGCCGGTTCGAGGTCATCCATCTCCCGCATTGGTCTTTCTCGGAGATGCGCGACGCCTTCGGGTTCGATCTCGACCGATACCTGCGATTCGGCGGCTATCCAGGTGCGGCAGCGCTGACCGATGACCCCGAGCGATGGCGACGCTACATCCTGGATGCCATCGTCGAGACCACGCTCTCCCGGGATGTCCTGCTTCTTACTCGGGTAGACAAGCCGGCGCTGCTCCGTCAGCTCTTCGACCTCGCCTGCCGGTATTCGGGCCAGGTACTTTCCTACCAGAAGATGCTCGGGCAGCTCCACGACGCGGGCAACACCACAACACTGGCCCACTACCTGGACCTGCTGTCCGCAGCGGGCATGGTCACCGGGCTCGCCAAGTACTCGGGCGGGCGCGTGCGGCAGCGCGGCTCAAGCCCCAAGTTCGCGGTGTTGAACACGGCTCTGATGAACGCGGTAGCCGGACTCGACGCCGCTGACGCCGCCGATTTCCGCGGCCGGCTCGCCGAATCCGCGGTCGGCGCGCACCTGGCGAATGCTGCCGCCAATCGAGAGTGCGAGGTGTTCTACTGGCGCGAGCGGAATCGCGAAGTTGATTTCGTGGTCAAGGCCGGCGCCCGGCTCACGGCCATCGAGGTCAAGGCCGGTCGCGCCGGACCTGGAGCACTGCCCGGGGTCGAGGCCTTTGTCGCGGAGTACAGGACGAACCGTCGGCTGCTCATCGGCGCGGGCGGCATGCCGCTGGACACGTTCCTCTCGGAGCCGGTACGGCACTGGACAAAGTAGGCGTGGATTCGAGTCCGACGAACGCGGGCTAGGGAGACGGGCTACGGTCGCTGACTCTCCCCTGACAACCACCTGACCAGGGCGGCGTGGGGGTCGCTGCGACCCTGCCACTCGATCCCTCTGTCCCTAGATCTCTTGACCTCTCGTCTCCCTGGCCTTTGACCCATGCCATCTAGCATCTGACATCTGAAGTCGTCTGCCTCCACGGCCCCCAATCACTCGGTCCTTCCTCGTCATTGACATCCGTCCCGCGAGTTCTAGAATCCCCTAGGAACGCAGTCCGAAGGAGGTAGGATGACCGCAATTCGCCGAACGCCCGTGCTCGTGTTGGCTCTGTTGCTGTTCAATGGGTGCACCTACGCCCCCATCCCCCGTCCCACGTACATCCGCCCCGGCTTCGCCCCTGAAGCCGGCGCCGGAGGCGCAGTCCTATACTCGGACGAGTACGGCACCGAACCTGCCGGCCAAGGCTCAGTTCTGCTAGGCCTGAACCCGACCAACTGGCTGGGCTTCGACCTGGGCGTCCACGGCGGC
>JAFGRF010000045.1 GCA_016935295.1 Caldifarciminota bacterium
CCACGGTTGAAGCACGATGTCTCGTCGCATTCCTTGAGGGTCGCGGCGGCCTCGCGTCGGGCGAAGTCGCGGGCGAGGTTGCGGACAAGGAGTTGGTCCTCGGTGAAGGAGAAGTCCATCACGCTCTATGCTTCACGCGTTGCGCCTGATGTCCCGAATCAAGCACGCGTCTTGCGGCGTCCGGCGTTGTGCGTTGTGCGTGAAGCGTGGTGCGAAAGTCCGACCCGCCGGTACACTGCGTCGACGTTGCGCAACAGCCGTTTCAGGTCGAACGCACGTTTCCTGGCTGGTCGGTCGAGGAGCCTGGATATCTCGGGGTTCGCCTCACAGAGTTCGGGCAGCGAACTCCCGTCAACCTGGCAGGTGAAGGCGAGCTCCTGGACGAGCTTGTACGCCCGATCCTTTTCCATTCCAGATTTCACAAGCTCCAGCATCACTGCCTGCGAGAAGAACGTCTGTCCCGAGGATTCGATGTTCTCAAGCATACGCTCGGGCCGCACTACCAGTCCGGACAGGACGCCGGTCATTTTGCGGACCATGTAGTGTGTCAGCGTGAACGACCCCGGGATGATGATTCGTTCGTTGGCTGAGTTGGAGAGGTCGCGTTCATGCCAGAGGCATATGTTGTCCATGCCGACCTGCGCGTAGGCGCGGACCAGCCTGGCAAGGCTGGTGATGCGTTCGCAGGTTATCGGGTTCTTCTTGTGGGGCATGGCCGATGAGCCTCGCTGACCTTTGGTGAAGGGCTCGCCCAGTTCGCCAATCTCGGTACGCTGAAGGTTGCGTATTTCGGTGGCGATTCTCTCGAGGCCGGTCGCGGTTAGCGCCAGTGCATTCAGCATCACGGCATGGCGGTCACGCGGTATCACCTGGGTCGAGACCGGTTCGGGCCGGAGCCCGAGCATGGTCAGCACTCTCTTTTCGACTTCAGGCCCCATCTGGGTGTACGCCCCGACCACTCCCGAGATCTTGCCGTGGCGCATATCGTTGGCGGCGGCAGCCAGGCGCCGGATGTTCCGTTCGGTCTCTTCGAACCATGAGAGGCACTTGAGCCCGAACGTAATCGGTTCAGCATGGACTCCATGAGTACGGCCCATCATCGGCGTACGTTTGTGTTCGAGCGCGAGGCGCGCGGTCTCGATCCGCAGGTCGCAGAGTGCGGCGCGCACGATGTCGAAGGCGGAAACGCAGCGTAGCGACAGCGCGGTGTCGACAACGTCGTAGGACGTGAGCCCGTAGTGGACGTACTTGCCGGCCGAGCCGACCGACTTCGCGACGCTGCGCGTGAAGGCGATGACGTCGTGGTTGGTGACCTTCTCGAACTCGTCGATCTCGCTGGTCTTGAACGAGGCGCGCTGGATGGCGCGGGCTGTCGACTTCGGGATGATGCCGAGTTCGGCTTGAACCGAGGCGACCGTCTTCTCGACCAGCAGCCAAGAGCGGAACTTCGCTTCCTCGTTCCAGAGCGCGGCCATTTCCGGAGTATCGTAGCGTGTTGTCATCTTAGTCTGTAGAGCAGTCTGATTTGCTCCCCTCCGCGGTCAATCACAATGTCGATAGTACCGGTCAGGTGTTCGTAGAGCCGGGCGAACGCCGATGCCGAGTTGACAGTCTTGCCCTGAGCCATGCGAATCACGTCCCCGGGCGCCATGCCGATGGTCTCGCCGATGCCCCCGGCCTCGACCTCAACCACGACCACGCCCCGTCGATAGCCGAGGCCGAAGTTGCTTTGAAGCAACGGGTTGATGTCAGCGACCGCTACGTCGAGGCCGGTCTCGCGCCGTTCGGAGTTCGTGGCGGAGGCAGCGCCGCGCGCCTCGCTCACGAACTGCTTCACGTCGTTGATGGGCCGGGCAAAGCCGATGCCCTCAGACCCGCCGGAATGGCTGAAGATGAAGGTGTTGATGCCGATGACTTCGCCGGCGGCGTTCACGAGTGCGCCGCCGGAATTGCCCGGGTTGATGGCCGCATCGGTCTGAATCATATCGGCGTAGACCTGGCCGCCACCGCTCGACTTGATGTCGCGGTGCAGGGCCGACACCACGCCCACCGTGACCGTCGGCTGGGCGTCCTCAAGCATGAACCCGAACGGGTTGCCGATCGCGATCGACCACTCGCCGATCATCAGGTCGTTGGAGTTGCCCAAGGCTGCCGCCGGCAGGTCCTTTGCTTTCAGCTTGAGCAGCGCTAGGTCTCGGGTTTCGTCGAGTCCCTCCAGTTCGGCGGCGAACTCGCGGTTGTCCGGCAAGGTGACCTTTATCCGGGTGGCATTGAGCACGACGTGGGCGTTGGTAATGACATCACCGTCCGCCGAGATGATGACGCCCGAGCCCATCGATTTGACCTCCTGGCGGTAGGCGCGGCGCGGGAAGAAATCGCGGAAGAACTCGTCGAATCCGAGTCCACCGAACGGGTCGTATGTAACCACGCGGGTCTGGGTGACGACCACCGACACGACCGCCGGGCTGACCTTGCGGGAAGCGAGCACGATCGCGTTGGTGCGGGATGCCGATATCTCGTCGCTGTTGGACGCCGGCACGATTGTCCCGACGATCGGGCGGCCGGGGCGTGTGGCGCGGTTGGTCCAAAGTGTGACGACCAGTGCCGATGCCAGCACGACAACTATCAGATAGGGGAGAAGCTTCTTCATTGCCGAAGCCAGTGTAGCAGCCTGACAAAGGTGCGTCAATTCCGGTTGCGGGCCTCCAGCCGGCCCGACTTGACATTCTTAGCTCTGCGGCGATTCTATGTACGTGGACCAGAGGCGCCGGACAAGGGGCCCGGAACCAGAAGAAAGGCAGGCTGCGCAGTTGTTGAGGAGGCCTTGATGCAGAAGCAGATGGTCATCGTGCTCGCCATGCACGGAATCCCACCGGCCGACTTTCCGCGACCGGAATTGGAGGAATTCCTTGCACTCCACGCGCGGTTCAAGCGTGCGGACAAGGTCGACAGGCAGGGCTACGAGCACTACGAAGAGCTGGAGGCGAAGCTCAGGTATTGGCCGCGCACGGAGGAAACCGACCCATACCACGCGGCAGCGCTGGGATTGGTGCAGGCGCTGAGCCGTGCGGCAGGTTGCGAGGTCTTTCTCGGGTTCGACGAGTTCTGCGCTCCCTCTCTGGACGAGGCGCTCGACCGCGCGTCCGCTTCGGAGGCCCATTCCGTGCTGGTCGTAACGCCGGCGATGACTCAGGGTAGCGAGGACTCGGAAGGGAACATCCCGGCTGCCATTAGCCGGGCGCGGGAACGGCATCCAGGCAGGAGGATTGTCTATGCCTGGCCGTTCCCGGTTGACGAGGTGGCGGCGTTCCTCGCCGGCCAAGCCGTGCAGTTCCTGACGCCGGACTACACTTGACAGCAGGCTCCGATTGACCTATTCTGACCTTACATGAGAATCGTCCTGCTGGTTCTCGCCATCATCCTGCCTGCGTCCGCCGTCCTCTACAACATCGACGAGCCGGTGCCGATTTCTCTCGCCCACGCCGAGTACTACATCAGCGGCAGGCTCTGGGGAGAGGGCGGAATCATGATGCGGTTCGGTTTCGGGCTATGGAACCGCGTCACGCTCGGGATGTCGTATGGCGGGAACTACGTACTCGGCCCCGGCGCTCCCAGGTTCTTTGACCGGTACCGTCCGGATTTCCAGGCGCGAATCGCCATTCTGCAGGAACAGGGCTACACCCCGAACCTTCTGCTGGGCTTCGAAAGCCAGGGGTACGATGACTGCAGCCTGCAAGTGTACCAGGTGCGTGAGAAGGGTGCGTACCTGTGCGCGGGCAAGACGTTTGACGCAATCCGCAGTCACTGCCAGCTCGGCTTGAACTACTGGGATGGATTTAACGCTTTCCTGGCCGTGAACACGCTGCTGCCCGGCAGTGTCGAGTTGATGCTGGAGTATGACCCGGCGTTCAACGACCGAGGCGACGTGGACCACGGTTTGCATCCCGGCTACTTCAACTTCGGTGTCGGTGTGACCATTGCCGAGAAGGTCCGGATGGTGCTTGGATTGCGGGATGTCTTTGGGTACAAGAAAGACCTCAGGTTCAACCGTGTCCTGGAAGTCTCGGTCAACGACCGGTTCTAGATCTCCGGCACAGCCATTCTGGGTAGGTGCGACGGCAGGTCGCTACCGAACCGGCACGGTCCGATAGACTCGGTCGAAGACCGCCACCACAAGCGAATCGTAGCGGGAAAGGTCTACAGTGCGGCGGACTACTGACTCGGCGGAATCGAGCTGAGCCGCGATCGAAGCCGAGTCGGCGCGGCCCGGCTGAATCGTCACCACGAGATTGCGCAAGTTGGAGTCGGGGGCGGAGAACTGGATCCGGAACCGGCTCTTGGGGAATCGCCGTGACAGGATGTCGTGCGCCTGCTGGACCTCAGCCAGTTGCCGGCTGACACGGGTACTCGGCAAGCTCTTGAGTGTGATGAGGACGAGCGCGCCGACAAGCACGGCGAAGACGATGACCCAGACGAGTCGAGTCACAGCACCAAGATAATAGGCGCGCTTGCAGCCAGGTCAAGCGTCCGACCCGGCTTGACTCCGCGCGGCAGCGGCGCTACCTTAGCAGGGAGTACTCTAACCGAAACGGAGACAGCGATGGACGTTAAGGCGTTTCTGAAGACTATTCCGGAGTTCGCGCATCTGCCTGAGGCGGACGTGGATGTGGTGGCGGGGCTGGCAAAAGTCAGTGAGGTCAAGGCCGGCAACATGGTCGATGTGCAGGGCGAGCCGGCCAACCGTTTCTGCATCGTGGTAAGCGGGCGGCTGGGCGTGGTGCTGGATCTCGACTTCGGCGTCAGGAAGAAGAGCTACATGGTCACTTCGCTCGGTCCGGGCAGCATGTTCGCCTATTCGGGACTGGTCGGCAACCCGAGCTACACCGCCGGCAGCAGAGCAATGACCAACAGCACTTTTCTCGAGTTTGACGTTGCGAAACTGGACAAGGAGTTTGAAGCCGACCCGCGTCTGGGCTACGTGATGATGAAGATGGTGGCCAAGACCATTGCGTCGCGGCTGCGGGCGATGCAGCTCCAGCTTGTGCAGCAGTACGCTCTAAGCCAGGCTGAGTAGCAGACCGCGCAGGCCCTTCGTAGACGGCACGGCGAGACAACGGCGGGGCGCGAAATCCGCACCCCGCCGGTGCACAGCTCGATTGGGCTAGAGGCCTTCTTCGAGCGCGGCAATCTTGGCACCCATCGTGCCGTACTTGTCGCGCCGGTCGTCGACCTTCACGGTGGTGACGATGCGGTTGCAGCCCAGCCTGGCCAGTTCGTCGTGCATCGCTTTGAGCGTGGAGAAGATCTCGTCCCATTCCCCCTGGATGCAGGTGCCCATGGAGTTGATCTCGTACTCGAGGTTGGCTTCCTCGATGATCTTGACCGCGGCCCGCACGTACGAACTCACGCTCGTCTCACCCGTACCGATGGGTACGATGCTCACTTCGACGATCATCAGAACCTCCTACATGA
>JAFGRF010000330.1 GCA_016935295.1 Caldifarciminota bacterium
GAGGTACATTGACCGACTGAATCGCGGCCGGGATGCGAGGTCCTTGCTGCCGCGCATCGTATCTCGGGTCCTGCGGCGAGTACGTGTCGGTCTTGGCCCCGCTGTCGAAATGCAGAACCGGGAGAGAGACGAGAAGCGCGAGGGGCCGGATTCCCGCAGGAAATGCAGGCCGGCGGGTCTCGCTGGAGGCCGGCTAGTGCGTTGCCCCGGCCTTGGTCCGCCCATGCCGGACGCACGAAACGGCCGGCAGGCGCAAGGCCTGCCGGCCATCGTTACGAAGCTCGTGGGGCGTCTATTCTGTCTTCACAACCTTGCTGGTGAGGACCACGTCATCGGCAATCAGCCTCACGAAGTACGCGCCCTCAGCCACAACTCGGCCATGCTCGTCAGTGCAGTTCCAGGCCGCGTCGTGATACCCGGGCTCGCTGATGCCGGATGCGAGAACTCGGACTCGTCTGCCACAGGCATCGAATACCTCGAGCCGTATGACCGCACTCCGCGGCAGGCCGTATTGAATCGCTACGCGCCCGGCTGCCGGTCCGCTACCGCTAAGGGTCACGGTACGGGGAACGCCGTCCAGCGGATCCGGTCCGCTGATGCCCAAAGCAACCACCTGTACGGAATCGTACACGGCGTTGTTGGACGGAACCTGATCTCCGAACATCGCCGTCGAGCACTGGGTGGTGAACGTACCGGTCGGGCTTGCCATCCAGTCGCCGAACGCCACCAACGCAGAGTCAAGGGGCCCAAGGTCCGAGACCAGCGCGATGTCCACGAGAGTAGTCCCGATGGTGAAGAGGGCGAAGAAAGAGGCAGGGGTGTTTCCGCGGTTGCGCACCATCGCCTCCACCGGGACCACGATACCAGAGTCAACGCTGCCGACCGGCCCGACAATCCGCGTCGCTGCGACATCGGTCACGCGCCTGAAAATGGTCTTCAGGGCGCGGTTGTTGGCGACGACCTGGTCACCTGCAAGCAGCGTGCTGCACCTGGCGGTGATACTCCCTCGGAACGGCACGGTGTAGTCGGCAAACGTGACCTCGACCGAGTCGCCGGCAGCGAGAGAGTCTATCTGCACCGTGTCAGCGTACCAGGTGGTGCCGATTCTCGCCATGACCGGGAATGACTGCATAGCGAGCCCGAAGTTGCGGACCCAGGCCCTGACCGGAACGACAGCGCCGGAATCGACTGTGTCCGCGGGAGCGGTGAAAAGCACGGCACCCACATCGGTGTTGCGGATGAAGACATTGACTGAGTCGCTGGCCTCATCGTTGCTGGGTATCGGGTCGCCGGTTAGCGCCGTGGAACAGCGGGTAGTGAGCATTCCGAGCGGTTCCGCAGTCCAGTCGGCGAAGGTCACCAGCAACGAGTCGAGTGACGCGAGGTCCGTGACCTGCTGGGTGTCAGCATAGGTGCCGACCGTGAAGATGACCGGGAACGAAATCGGGTTGCTGCCGAAGTTGCGCACCATCGCCTGCGGTGCGAACACCGCGCCCGAGTCGACGAGGCCGGTGGGAGCGACCACGCGCATCACGCCGGCATCCTCGGGAACGATCTGCACGGTGCATGAATCCTGGGCGAGGTCGTTTGCCGGAACGATGTCGTCGCTGTACGCGGCTGTGCACGAAACCGCATAGGTACCCAGCGAGTCCGGGGTCCAGTCAGCAAACTCGACCACCCCGGAGTCGCCCGCTGAGAGACGGAATACATAGGAGCTATCGACGTAGGAGTCTCCGATACGGAACGTGGCCCAGAAGCTCGCCCTGCTCGTTCCGTAATTGGTCACCTTTGCCTGCGGCGTCACAGTCAACCCAAGATTGATGATTCCGACCGGCGCGAGTATCTGGTCTACCCCGACGTCGCGGACGCGGACGCTGAAATCGCGGGAGATGCGGTCGTTGGCCGTACTCTCATCGGCCACCAGTGCGGTCGAACACGCGGCGGTCGTCGTGCCGCGCTGCAGCGCCGTCCAGTCCGTGAAGGTGACCGTGACCGAGTCACCCGGGCTGAGGTCGACCACGTCTACGGTATCCAGGTAGTCGGGGGTAATCGAGAACAGCACCGGGAACGAGGCGGTACTGTCACCCAGGTTTCTCACCACGGCACTCGGCGTTACCACCGTGCCCGAGTCCACGTTGTTCTGGGTTGGGGCTACGAATCGGACCGAAGCCGCGTCCCACGTCCACGCCATTGTCGGGCCGACCATGCAGGCCACCGCGAAAACGACGGCCACGAGCTTGCGCAGGGGCACGGGCCCTGGGCAGCTGCCTCTCCTACGATACTGACGCATCATCTATCCTCCATACCCTGCTGCTGCTTTGCTGATTGGAGCAGACCGACTGCCGCTGTGGCCAGCCCTGCAGTCGGCTCCGCCTGGCCGACAAACGCCGCAGCCCTGCTTCTGCAGTCGCTTGCCCGCCCAGGTCTGCTCCCCGTGAAGGGACAGGTAAGACAATACACGGCCCTATGCCGCACGCAAGCCCTGCCAGTCTCCGACTGCCACCCCATTCTCATTGACGAGAGCGGCTCGACAAGGTTGTTGGGATAGGCCATCAGCACGTCCGCTCGCAAGCCAACCCGACGTGTGCACTATCGGCGGGTTACGCTGAGAGGAAATTGGCGGTCCCGGACGTATTCCGATGCAAGCACAAGGGC
>JAFGRF010000046.1 GCA_016935295.1 Caldifarciminota bacterium
CTCTTCACCTGGGACGGCAAAGATGATGACGGCAAAGCCGTTGCACCGGGCGTCTACTTCTACCGCGTCCGGAGCGCGGCCGAACAAGCCCTGGGCAAAGTCATCCTCTCCCGCTAGCCGGCAGGACAGTCCTCAATAGAGCGGCGCTTCGGCGCCGCTCTGTTCTTACGCCCGGCACGTGCTTCGGCTTGAGGGTGTGACCGCCTGGGCTTCCGGTGTTCCAGCTAGCGAATCCCGCGCGCCAGCGCGTCGGCAACCGCCTCGGCGCTCCTGCTGCTGCGGCTGCGCAGGCCGCACTCCGGACAGGACCAGGTGTAGCCGAGCCACGACTTTGTCTCGACTATCCCCAGTCCACACTTGGGGCAGCGCGGCGGTTGGTCCACGTACGTGTCATAGCCGTGCGACCGCCCGCCCGGGGAGAGGTTACGATGGGGCCGACGGGTTACGTCCCACAGCATTCCATTGAACATCACCTGACTCCGTTCGATTCCTCCGCGATGGAGCGGCGTCTTGGTGCGGGACGCTGGCGTGGCAGGAGTCGCTGCGGGCTGCGTTTTGCGGGACGTTGTGCCGGCAGGCGGAGGCTGCGCGTTGCGGCGCCGTCGCGCCAGTCGCACGAGCCACGATATGACCAGGTAGAATATCACGAGCTGGATGATGACGTGCACTGCTCGGTTTGCCATGGCCTATGCAATCCTTTCGGCGGGCTCAAACTCGCTGCGAAGTATCGAGTAGAAGGCGACGTCTTCGAGCCTGTCCCGACCGGAGACGTACTGGCGGAGCAGGCCCTCCCTGGTCATGCCCAGCTTCTGCATCACCCTGCCCGAGGCCGGGTTGCGTGGGAAGTGCATGGCCTGGATGCGATTCAGCCTGAGGGCGCTGAAGCCGTAGTGCAGCATGGCCCGTGCCGCCTCGGTGCAGTATCCTCGGTTCCAGTATTCCTTCGCGACCATGTACCCGAGTTCTCCGCGTTTGTGGTTCTTGTTGACTGACAGGGCCACGGACCCAACCACCTGACCACCCGGCTTCAGGGTGATGGCGAGCGTAACCTCCTTGCCCTGTTGGAAGCTGTCGGCGTGCGTGGATATCCACTTCTCGGCCGCGCCGTCCGGGTAGGGATGCGGAAGGGCAAGGGTGGTCGAGGCGATGTCCCAGTCGTTGCACATCTGCTGAACGCGACCTGCGTCAGTCGCCAGGTAGGGCCTGAGCATCAGCCGTTCAGTCTCAAGTATCGGCAGGCCGTCGGCCATGGACGACGTTCACGCCTTCCTTGCGACGAAGAGCTGCACGCCGGAGACATAGTCATAGGGTTTCCTGTCGTAGCCTCCGTACACGGCGGCGACCTCGTAGCCGGCCAGGCGCAACAGCAGGTGCATCTCGCGATTGTGAATCCAGCAGAGGGTGAACCTGGCCGGGTAGCGTCTGACTACGCCGTCGTCACCAATGCGGTCGACACACTGGAATGCATCCATGGTCTGATTGGCCGGGTCGCGCTGCGTGATGTTTGTTACGACCAGGTCACGGCCGGTCTCCGGGTCCGGTTCGGTACGCACAAGTGTCTCGTTCTTGTTGGCCAACCTGTCGTACAGCGGCGCGAAGACGTTGAGCGCCAGCCGGCCGTCGTCGGCCAGGTATTCGCGGACGCTTGCCAGGCACGCCAGTTGGTCCTCAGTCGTCAGCAGGTGCAGGAACGAGTTGAAGGCGCAGAAGACGAGGTTGAACTTCTGGGAGAAGCGATAGTCGCGCATGTCAGCGCACCTGAGCGCCACCCGGGCCTGGACTTCGCGAGGCTCCCTGTCGAGCTTGGCCTGCAGCTTATCGAGCATTGCCTGGGACATGTCGATGCCCGTTACCTCGAATCCGGCTCGGGCCAGTGGCAGCACTACTCGACCGGTGCCGCATGCGAGTTCGCAGACCGGGCTGCCGGTTTCCCTGGCCATATCCAGGTAGAACGGCACGTCCTCCTGCTTGTCACCCCACAGCAGGTCGTAGTAGACGGAGTACGCGTTGTATTCGGACATGGCCTACCTCACGAGCAGCACGCGATACGTCTCGCGTGACCTAGCGGTCCCATCGGGGCGCACGAAGTACACACCGGCGGGAAGGCGGCTGAGGTCGTTGGCACCGGGGCGAAGTTGCATGACTCGTCGGCCCGAAGCGTCGAGCAGTGCGGTGCGGGACATGACCGGATTGTCCGACAATTCGGATCGTGTCCCAAGCCCCGGGAGAACCAGCATTCCTCGAACGATCGTCGCGAAGGCCTGTTGCTTGCGGTTAGTGGCTTGTGGCTGTTCCTTGACTCCCGTCGGGACCCCGAACCAGTTGAGAATCAGGCCCATGAGTTGCATGCGGTTGAAGTAGGTTGGCTTGGCCCCGGGACGGTTCACGGCCTCGAAGCCGAGGCCCATGAACACGACCTTGCCGCCGGAGGGAATCTGCCGGCGGGTAGCCGCGTACGTTACGTTGACCGAGTCATAGATGAGGAAGCCTGACGAGTTGCCCAGCGGCGATATGACGTCGCGCGATGTCTGGTTGCTTGCGCCATTCCCACCGGTTGTTGCCGTCCCGGTGACAGGCGCGCCCAGGGAGTCCTGCCGGTCGCCGAACGCGAAGAAACCGGACCAGCCCGAGGAATCGAAGCGGCAGCCGCAGATACTCTCGAGGAACGGAGAGTCATGCAGTTCCTCGGCGATGTTCTGGCCGGTGATGAACAGGTTGGTTCCGTTCTGGGCGTACCGGGTGAGGCTGTCGCGGTCTGCGGCAGGAACCGTGCCGGAGTTGGTGTTTCCGGAGTACCAGATGAGCGTGTTCGCGCGCAGCCGGGCTACCTGCGGGTAGGGCAGAAGTCCGGACGAAGGCCGGTTCCACTGACACCAGGTCACGCCGAGCGTGTCCAAGGTGCTGGTGTAGTAGTCAGCGTAGCGTTCCAGCGTGTCGTTGTTCACGACGAGCACGTGCGCGGGCTGAGTGAGCAGGCTGACAGTGGTGTCGCCGTAAAGGGTGAGGTCCCATGAGCGCGCGTAGTAGGGGACCGACGGCTCGATTGAAAGTGAGAAGATGCTGTCGATGAGCCTGAGGTCGAAGTTGCCGCTCCGGTCTGTGTAGGCCGAGTCCCAGACCAGCGTATCCTGGCCGAGTCTGGCTTTGACCCAGGCCGGGATCCCTTCGCTTGACGTCGAGTCAATCAGCGTACCGGCAAGGGTGCAGGTGTCGTAGACTTTGAGGTTGAGCCTGACCGTATCGTTCAGCGGATTGTCGTCGCCGTCAGTGTACGCGAGGATATTGTACAAACCGGGCGTGTCGAGGTAGACCGGCCCGGCGGCGATAGTTTCGGTGGCGAGGAACGGCAAAGAGTCGATGTGAACTCCGGTGCCCATGCCGCCGGCATCGATGGTCAGCTCGAAGTCGCTCAAGGTGTTCCTTCCGACATTGGCAATCGGTACCGACACATCGATGCTGTCGCCGACGATGTAGACTCCGTGCGGGTCCGGGGCGACGAACTCGAGCGTGGCGACGTCGGTGTCATACGTCGGCGTCACAAAGACGTCCATACCCATGAAGTCCAGATAGGTGGAGACCCATGTCTGGTCCTGCGTGTTCGGGTCGGTCCAGGTAGCCGGTATACCGCCGTCGTCGTCGGTGTCGAGCATCAGCAGCGTGTCCACCAGGTAGTGATGCATCACCCAGTTGAGCGTGTCGTGGCCCAGTTCGGCCGCAGAACGGTAGGCGTTCCCGAGCCAGATGTTGTGCGAGCAATTCCATGTACCCGAGGGATAGAACCCGGGCAGCGACTCAGCATAGGTCTCCAGCCAGACTTTGCCCGCGGCCGTGTCTTCTTTGCCGACGGTGTGCACGATGCCCCAGAAAGCCGTGCCGCCGCACATGGCCCAGTTCTGGGTGCCCAGCCGGGTCGCGGCCGCGCCCTCAACCCACGTCTTCACTCGCTGACCCCGCGCGAGTGCCGTGTCGTGGAGAACCGCATCACTCCGGGCGCGGGCGTAGTCCATTGCCATGCCCGAGGACTGACTCGTGACGAAGTAGTCGAGCGACGACGAGTTCCCAAGTGGGTTCTCGAGGTAGAAGCTGCGGCAGGTGTCGGCGTACGCCAGGTAGGTCGAGTCCCCGTAGGCATGCCGATACTCGGCTTCGGCCATGAAGCCCAGCCCGCAATTCCATATCGCATACCAGACCTGGCTGGGTGCGCCGCCGTGTTCGCGGAAAGCCGGGTTGTTCAGGACGTAGATCCAGGCGCGCCTGATGTTTTCGTGGTAGTCGTCGCGGCCGGTCAGCTCGTACCAGCGGGACCATATCCATACTGCCTCTTGCGTGTTGTCGGTTTCGATGACCGTTGGCATGTGCTCGGCCTCGATAATACCGCCGAAGCTGGGGGAGAGGGAGTCCGAAACCTGGTAGCTGGCCACGAAGTCGCAGGCAATCTTGATCTGACGCAGGTAGTTGAAGCGGC
>JAFGRF010000331.1 GCA_016935295.1 Caldifarciminota bacterium
AGGCCACACGGAAGCTCTCAGAGCAGTCGCCCTACAAGCACCCACGGCTTGCTGCGCTCCACCGCAGCCCGGCCGGGGAAGGCGCGGCCGAAGACCAGACAGAAGACCACCGAGACACCAATACCCCAGACTGACCGGACCCCCGGTCAGTACCTCGGACCTCTAGCTACTGACTTCTGAACTCAAACGGGCAGCGGCGTGCGAGAACTCCTCGATCGCCGCGTCCGAAAGCGGGTGGTTGCCGAGGCTCAGCAGTACGTCCAGCGGCAATGTCAGGTGATTCGCGCCGGCAAGCACCGCCTGTGTCGCCTCGTCGGCCGACTTGATACTCGCAGCAAGGATTTCAACGTGCTTGCCCGAGGCCTTGAGCACCGCCGCCATCTCGGCCACCAGCTTGCAGCCATCACCAAGCAGCCGCGTCGCCCGGTTCACGTACGGAATCACATAGCGGGCGCCCGCCTCGCAGGCGACCATGGCCTGGTGACCGCTGTACACTGCGGTCGCCGCGCATGGAATGTCCTTCGAGAGCCTGGCCATGAGGACCATGTTCTCGGTCGCTGCCGGTATCTTGAGCACAACCTTGCCCGGCGCGATGTCGGCGAACTCACACCCCTCCCGCTCCCGTTCTGCCGGCGTCTTGGCGGTGAGTTGATAGAATACATGTCCGGGCGAAACCGAGCAAATCTGCTTGATGATTTCGTGCGGACGACCCACCACTTTCGCCATGATGGTCGGGTTCGTGGTCACGCCCGAAAGAAACCCGAGCGCCACAGCCTTCTGTACTTCCTCAATCCTCGCGCTATCCAGAAACAGTCCCATCTGTTCTCCTCTGTCAGTGCATCGGCACTCGAAAGACGGCGAAATAGCCCATATGCCTGTCAACGTAGGCAAGGGTCCGTCCCTGCTGATACCAGACCCCGAGTCGCCCGAATACTCCCGGCACCGTCAGTGTCCGAGCATCACCGTTCAGCGTCACTGCTAATGCCTTGCAGGGACCTGTCTGGTACATTTTGCCACCCCTATCTCCCGGCACACCGGGTGACGCGACCAAAACGACCGTGTCTCCCATCCAGAACATGTTGTCGAGGTAGTCGGACTCCAACCTGTAAGGTGGCGTGACCTCCTTGGCGTCACGTGCGAGAACCCGCAGCAGTAGGGAATCGGGGACTCTCTCGCCGACCCGGTACAGGATGGCCACAAGGCTACCGTCATCCGACAGGGCGATTGAGCGAGCACGAACCGATGCGGACATCGCCGTATCGAAGCCCAGGACCTTGTTCTCGCCGGTCACGAGGTCGTGCAGACCCACAGAATCCCGAGTGACGACGGCAACCGTACGCCCGTTCGACGAGATGGCAGCGATGCGTGGTGCCGTACCGAACATGCTGTCTCGCCAGCGGATTCTAGCCTTGCGATCAAAGACTATGGTCCCGCTCCCGGAGACGGCTGCCATCAGAGTATCTCCGGAACCCGTCGCAGTCCACGAGGACACACGAGGAAGCACGCCGATGGCCTTTCCCTCGTCATTGAGCACCTGCGTCGACTCAGGCGACTCGCTGTCCCTGAACCAGAGATTGAATCCAGGGAAGGTGCTCCCGTCGCTGTCGAACAGCTTCCGTCCACAGCGATCGTAGGCGGTGCTTGCGCCTCGGCGATACACCACAGAGTGGTCTCCGACCTCATGGACATTGATGTTGCTCACCTGCTGAATCCGCAACCCCTGCCATGAATCCGGGTAGACGTGACGCACGAGTTCGGTGCCTGAATCGGTTAGGAATATGGCCGTCAGACGTGTCCAGCCAGAACCTGTATGCTCCTCGCCAACTCGTACGCGCACGGGTCGGAATCCGGGATACTCGTTGCGGTGCTTCCACAGCCATCGGTCGTATTCAGCGACTGACCTAGCCTCAAACAACGGCTTGATTGTGTCCTGCGCGGCTCCGAACGCCAGAAGAGAAACTATGAGAAGGACATGCTGTTTCATGTTCGCTCCGTCCCTTCCTTGAGCAGATTCTCCACGACCCCTCTTTTCGGCATGGATGGCTCAGCGCCCATGACCGTGCAGGCGAGGGCACCGCAGGCATTGGCGAATCGAACTGCATCCTCGAGGCCTGCGCCTTCGGCAATCCGCACAGCCAGGCCGGCCCGGAACGCGTCACCCGCGCCCGTAGAATCCACGACCTTCACCTTGTGACCCGGGAATCGGTTCAGGGCATCGCGGTCAACTGCCAGCGCGCCTTCTTCACCGAGCGAGATAACCACGCCCTGCCTCGTCTCAGGTAGTAGCACTGCTGCCGCTTCTTCCGCTGTCATCCTGCCCGTCAGCATGTGAGCCTCAATCTCATTGGGCACAAGGTAGTCTACGTAGAAGTGATCCAGTGGTCTAGTGGTCGAGTGTTCCGGCATACAGTTCTGACTTCTGGTATCTGCATTCTGACTTCTGACTTCGGCCGGCGGACCATGTCTCACCGGCGCAGGGTCGAGTAGGACCAGCGTCTGGTGGTCGCGGGCAAACTCGGCTGCGCGCCTAGACGCGGCCACCGGTATCTCGAACTGCAGCATCAGTATGTCGGCAGCCGCAATCTGCTCCTCGGCCGCGAGAACGTCGTCCGGCGTCACGCGCATATTGGCCCGGGGTGCGGCAATGATGCTGTTCTGCCCCTTCTCGTCCACGACCGGTGTGGCAATCGCGGTCCCTGCATCCGGGTCGCGTTTCACCCGGCTCGAATCGATGCCTCCCTGTGCCAGCCTGGCCATAAACATGTCACCGAACGGGTCGCTGCCGACCCGACCGACGATGCTGACATCAGCGCCCAGGCGTCTCGCTGCGACGGCCTGGTTGAATCCCTTGCCGCCGAGGAACATGCCGAAGCCATCGGCCAGCATGGTCTCACCCGGCCCAGGCCGGTGCTTCACCTTGAACATCAGGTCGGTGACGAAGCTCCCGACGACGATTATGCGCGTCTGGCTGCCTTTCATGCCAGAGTGAGAATAGCCGGTGTCAGCCGATTATCAACCAGCCTGTTCCTTGTCTCGAAACAGAGCCGACATGATGACTGTCGCGATGCTGACGATGAGCGCACCCAGGAACGCTGCCCAGAACCCGCGGACATAGAAGCCGACATGGAACCAGTGAACCGCAATAGAAGACGCGAGCCACAAGGTCAGGGCGTTTATCACGAGGGTGAACAGACCAAGCGTCAGAATGATGAGCCCGCAGGACAGCAGTTTCAGGACCGGCCTGACGAGCGCATTAACCAGGCCGAGAATCACGGCCATCACCGCGTATATCCACCAGGCGTTGGCCGCCACCTGGATTCCAGGCACGATCCACGCGGCTAGAAACAGGGCGAGCGCAGCTATCAACCAGCGGACGAGCAGTTTCACGTTTCCTCCCTTGCCATCAAGCCAAGTCAGCCCAGCCGCACAAGCGGCTGAGCTGACGCAAGGCTCATGGCCTTAGACTGTCACACCGATACCGGCAACTCGGCCGACTGGCAACGGCCGCAGTACCTAACGGCTCGGCTAGAAGCCGCGAACTCGGGCCCGGAACAACCGGGCCTCTTCCGCATCAGTCGCGAGAATGTCGGCGAACCGCTCGGCCTTGGCACGACGCAGGCAGTAGTTGCCGTTGCAGATAACCATCCGTCCCGAGAGCGCCCAATCGCGCATCAGGTCCCGGTCCTTCCGGAGCTCGACATACATGCTGTCTTCGCTCAGGGGCTTCAGGGTATCCTGGTTGAGCGCAAAGGCGATCAGGACCTGCGGCTCCGACCGCAGCATAATCCGCAGTCCGGGCGGTGCATCGAGATGCTTCTCGATAATGTCCACGCCCGTTACGTTGCGGGGGTCGAGCGCCTGCTGCAGATCGAGCTCCGGCTCGAACCCGAGCCGGGCAGCAACAACGCCGATGCCGACGTTCTGTACCTCGGTGCCCTGCTCGCCCGCTTTCGGCGAGCGCACCATCCGCATCCGGAATGTCGAAGTCTCCTGCGCCAGAACCATCTCGCGGAATGCGCACCATGTCATGATGGCAGCGAGACCGTTGCCGCGCAGTTGCTCGCGCACCCCGATGTCCCACAGGATGACGCCCTTGCCGGGCGGGTTGCGCTCGATTGAAACCTCGCCGACTCGTTCCTTGCCTTCGGTCAGAACGAGTTCTGCGGTTGTACGCTGAATGTCGGTCGTGAGGCCGAATTCACGGCCTGCCAACCCACCGTCAACTACCTTTATTGTGTCGTGATCCAGCCAGCGGAAACGCGGACCGATGCGCCGCGGCCGCCAGATGGTGACCGTCGACTCGCCTTGGCGAGTTTGCGTATCGGCCAAGCCGATGTCAGAGGGTCTATTTGTAGCCACGGCTCACCCCTCGAATGTTGAGCCGCGGTGCAAGTGATTGGTCACACCCATCCAATCTGCGCCCCGCGGGCGCGTTTCAGGTTCTACAGACAGTGCTTATGCGAGGGCCCCGTCAAACCACCCTGCAAAGCATGGCCGGAC
>JAFGRF010000004.1 GCA_016935295.1 Caldifarciminota bacterium
CGCCGTAGAACTCGATGATCAACAGCCCGGCATCGCAGGCCGCCACAGAGGCGTAGCTCCCCGCGACCGCCACGCCGCGGGCCCGGCCCGGCGTGCCGTAGTAGCCGACACCCTGCGGGTCCTGCGGGTTGGACACGTCAAACACCCACAGCCTTGGTTCCACGGGGAAAGTGAACTCGTCCGCGACGTAGACGTAGCTCCCTGTAACCGCCACGCCGCTGGCATAGCCGGACGCCGGGCCGTGCGCAACCCATTGCGGGTTCTGCGGGTCGGTCACGTCGATCACCTCAAGTATGATGGCATACCCCAAGGCAGCATACTGCGTCACGTAGGCATAGTGCCCAGCTACCGCTACGTCGCTGGCGGCAAGCGGTCCGCAGCACCCAACCTCTTGTGGCTGCTGCGGGTCGGATACGTCTATTACCCGCAGCCCCGAAACCTCGTTAGCCAAGTAGGCATGGGTGCCGACAACTGCCACACCCCTGTCCCGGTCCAGCGTGTCACATTGCCCGACTTCCTGCGGGTGCGACGGGTCGGACACGTCGATAATCCGCAGTCCGGCATCGAGGTCCGCCACATACGCATGGCTGCCCTCAACCACCACGTCCCAGGCAAGGCCGGGCGGAACGCAGTACCCGACTTCCTGAGGACTCCCAGGGTTGACTATGTCTATCACCCGCAGCCCAGAATCCGCGTCAGCCAAGTAGGCATGGCTCCCGGCGATTGCCACACCACGAGCGCAACCCGGTGTGTTGAAGTAGCCGACTTCCTGCGGGCGCTCTGGGTCGGAAACGTCTATCACCCGCAGCCCTGAGCCACCATCCGCCACGTATGCGTATTGGCCAGAAATCGTCACTCCATTTGCCGTATCCGGCGTGCCACAGGAACCCACCAGCCGGCAGTCGAGCGAGTCGGCCTGCGCAGCCGAGACTATGGCCGCGAGGCCGAGAATCACTATCAGTCCTTTCATCTCATCCTCCTATCTCGTCACGACCACCTTGTGGACCGCCGACGGCTGACGGCTAACGGCTGACGGCTCGGAGCGAACGAAATAGACGCCGGGGCAGAGACGGGATACGTCATTCGGGCCCGGCTGCAGATCAAGGACCTTCCGCCCGCCGATGTCGAGCAAACGAACGCCAACCGCCGACCGCTCACCGCCGACCGCCTCAGGCAGAAAGAAGATGGAACGGACGACCGTGGCTGCGTTCGTCGCTCGCACCTCGACGTTCGGCCCCTCCTCGACTCCCAGCCCGGTCGAATACCAGACATCATCCTGAGCGCTGCTGTCCGCTCCTCCGATCACCCACATCCTGTCATCAAACAGCACTGATGTATGCCCTGCTCTTGCTGACCATCCTGCGCTATCCGTTGCCAGCGTCCAGTCTACGCCATCACTTGAATACCAGACATCGTCCCAGGAAATGCCCCCGGGGCTCGGGCCCCCGTAGAATACGCAGCCGCCTTTGACCCAGATTCTCCCATCAGCCACAACCGCCGTTTGGTAGCCTCTACCAACGCACCCCGCATCGGCGGTTGCCTGAGTCCAGATCATGCCATCATTTGAGTACCAGACGTCAGTGAGGTAGCCAGGATACGGCGACATGTCACCTGTGAGCCCACCCATCACCCACATCTTGTTGTCGAAGACAACCGAAATGTGACCCATTCTCTTGGTCCAGGGAGCGCTGTCAGTCGCCTGCACCCAATCCACACCATCGGCCGAATACCAGACGTCGTTGGCAAGACCGCTATGTCCGTGCCCTCCCATTATCCACATTTTGTTGTCAAAGACGACACAGGTGTGGTATATCCTACCGGCCCATCCTGCGGAGTCAGTAGCTTGGATCCAGGTGATTCCATCGGTTGAGCACCAGACATCGTGCCTATCCGATCCTCCGATCACCCACATCTTGTTATCGAAGACCACTGATGTATGGCCGCCTCTCCCTGACCACTGAGCTCCCGCAGTTGTCAGTGACCAAGCAACGCCGTCGGCCGAACACCAGACATCGTTCCCGCCTGCGCCCCCTATCACCCATACCTTGTCGTCAAACACCACCGAGGAATGACCAGATCGTGCCGACCACCCAGCGGAATCGGTCGCACAGGTCCAAGTCATCTGAGCGAATGCCGTGCCCAGCAGCACGGCGAGTATCACGAACACGGTCCTTTTCATCTCATCCTCCTACTTTGTCACGACCACCTTGGTCGTGATTCTCAGTTCCTGGTTCGCAGTTCTTGGTCCGGCCACGAAATAGACTCCGGGTGCCAGCCCCCGCACGTCATTCGCACCGGGATGAAGGTCAAGCACCTTGCGCCCGGAGACGTCCAGCAACTCCACCCTGCATGCTGTATTCTGTCTACTGTCTACTGCGCCGAGCACCAACACCCCGCGGACGATGGTGGGGACGTTCGTCGTTCGTACTTCGACGTTCGGCTCTTCTTCGACCCCTCCTCCGGCATTGATCCAGGTAATCGCGGCCTCGACAACCGCATCTCTCCCCTGCGCTACCGCCTCGCGCGTATGCCAGACGAAGGTGTCCGGCTCGAACCCGAGATGCGCGAGGTAGTTTGTCGAATCGCGCGCCTCGCGTCCGGCCCAGATCGCGTAGTGCGCACTCCAACCGGAATACAGGCCGTAGGACGAGGCATAGACGTAGGCGCAGCAGGTCTGCCTGCCGAAAGTCCTGACCCGCGGATGGTAGGTCATCCGATGTGCCGCGAAGTCGCCGCCGCTGAAGCAGCCCGGCCCGACCAGAACCGCTATCGGCTTGTCGTACCCGACACCGTTGCCGGGAATCGCCAGCGCTCGTGCGGTCTGTACCACGGTCATAGCGAAGTGGTCACCCGGGTCGCTGCGAGCGCACAGACAAAAGGTCTCGACCGTGTCCCGAAACAGCAGGCTGAGACCGCGGTTGGCGATGGTCGGAAGCCCACCCTCGTGATAGCGGAAGTCGATGATGAAACCCTTGAGCGCCGTGTCTGCAACCATCGCGCTGCAGGCGGCGAAGAACTCCTGGTCGGCATTCCACGCCCAGCCCCAGGAGTAGACGTAGCCGACTCCCGAGCCCTCAACTACGCCCGAGGTAGCCATCACTCCACCCGCGAAAGTGTCAGGCTTGGGTATGCCCGGGATATCCATCTGCTCCGAGAAGTGCCGCGCCATCTGGCTCCCGACCATCAACGATGTCGGTGCGTGCACCGTGTCTTTCGAGTGGTACTTCAGGACGTCGATCGTATCGAACAAGTGCCAGTTCAGCCCGGCGCTGATGAGTAACGTGTGGGCTATGGAGCTCGGTGAACTGCCCCACCACCATCTGCACCTGATGGGCAACTGGGCATCGAGCAGTTCGCGGAGGCACTCGGTCCATGGCCGACGGTCGTAGCCGAGCACAATGTCCCCTCGTTGCAGGCCAAGCGGGTGTCCATCCGCGACGTCGTAGACCAGCAGACTGCTGTCCGTCAGCGGTGTCAGGCCGGCTCCGAAGTGGTCGTCGTAGCGCCAGCCGCCGATGACGAGCACCGGCGTGCCCGGAACCAAGGCGGTCTGCTCGCTCACCAGCAGGTCGAACGCAGTCGTGTGCGTCTCTTGCAGCGCCATCGACAGGTGGGACACTATCGCCGCAAACCTGCCCCGGCTGACAGTGTCTTCGATCTCTGCCCGGTAGACGCTGCGTAGGGAATCCCAGTCCACCTCCAGGTTGTGGAAAGCGGCGAAGCTCATGTCCAGTTTGCTCCACCAGTCGTCGAAGATCTGCAGCTTGGTCTCGGTGGGCAGGCCCTCGCCCCAGACCGAGTCGATAGCCTGCCGCCAGTCGGTCGTCGAGTAGTGGCCCGGCGTCTTCGTGATGCTCGGCCGGAAAGCGGCTGGCATCGGCCGAGCCATGAACGGTTCCAGATGTGTTCCTTGGCGAACGTCGATGTCCTTTGCCATGGCCGCAATCAGCAGCACGGCGACTATCAGGAACACGGTCTTCTTCATCTCATCCTCCTATCTTGTCACAACCACCTTGCGGACGGCTTGGGCTTGCGCTTGAGCCTCTCGCACAAAGTACACGCCGGGAGCCAGCTTCCGCACGTCATTCGCACCCGGCACGAGGTCCATCACCTTCCGGCCCACCGCGTCCAGCAGCACTGCCCGGTCTCCCGTCCTCGGTCCCCGGTCTTCCATCCTCAGCACCCCG
>JAFGRF010000332.1 GCA_016935295.1 Caldifarciminota bacterium
CACGGCCGCTGACCAAGGCTACTGGGAGCCCTACTTCGAAACGCGTATCGGCGAACCGCCGCCGACAAAGAAGCTCTGGGCCGACCACGACAACAACGACATGATTCTCTCGGTCACTTCACTCGGCTCCATAGGCACGCTTGGGCCATACGACGAGGGCTCAGGGCTCAAGTACCCGCGCAACGCGCCCCACGGTGCCATCTATTTCACCGGCTTCGCCTGTGGCAACGGCCCTGACTACGTAGTTGACCGCTGGTACGGGCTTACGAGCTCAAGTCCGCAGGCTGACTGGCGCGCAGTGGATACGCTGTACGCGTTGATGCCGCCACGGGCCGGAGGTCAGGAGTACCTGGCCGTCATTGACGACAGCGCACATGCTTCGCCCAGGGGACTGACCGTCACCCAGTGGTCGGCTTCGGTTCCGGACCCGGGTCTCCGCGACTTCGTGGTCATCACCTTTGACCTCAAGAACCAGGGTGCACAGCCGATCGACGGCCTGTACGCCGGAATCCTCTCCGACTTCGACATCGACAACACGGCTACGAACGACGTCTACACCGACGCCCTGCGCCGGCTGATCTACACGGTTCGTCCTTATGACTTCGAGTACGCGGTGGGTATCAAGCTGCTCTCGCCGCTGAACGCGGCAAACCTGTCGGCCGTCGACAACAGCGTCTACGTCGATCCGCCCGGGATGATAACCGAGGCGGCGAAAGACAGCTTCCTGCGCGGTGCGATTTCGATGCCCAATTCCGACGGTTCCCGCAACTGGTCTTGTGTAGCGTCGGCCGGGCCCTTTGACCTCGAGGCAGGAGGCGGTCGGGCATTCGGTGCGTTCGCGTTCGTCGGCGGCAACACCGAGCAGGAGATGTTCGAGCATGCCGACTCGGCTCAGGCCTGGTTCGACCGCTCGGTCGCCTTGGCCGAGCCGACCAATGCCCCCGGCATCATGCAGGTCGTACTCGCGGCCGCGCCCAGCCCCTTCCGCGACCGGGCGCAACTGCGCCTGGCGTTGCCGCAGCCGGGGCCGGTGTCGGTCGAGGTGCTGGACGTTGAAGGCAGGGTCGTGAAGGTGCTCGCTCGCGGCCGGTTTGCCCGCGGCGAGCACGTGCTTGGCTGGGACGGCCGGGACGAGGCCGGCCGCAGGGTGGCCGGCGGCATCTACGTGTACCGGGTTGCCACTGCATCCGGTACGGTCAACCGCAAGGCAGTTGTCCTCAGATAGTTCGATGAAGGCAGACAGCAAAGGGAGGCAAAGCGCATGAAGAGAGTCCTGAAACTGGGTTTCGCGGTGCTGGCCGCGGTCGTGTTCGGCAGGGCGACTTGCGGCAAGTCGAAACCAGCCGGCGTGACGCCGGTGCAGAAGGTGAAGTTCACCGACCATGTCCGCTACCACAACATGGGGATAGCCTGGGACGGCGATTACTACTACACAGTCAATGGCGGTAACACCGACTACTCGGACCTCAATCTGTACGATGAGTCCGGCTCTTTGGAGGACAGCTACGACTTCGGCACCGACGGCCGGGCCATCCTATACAGCCCGGACGAGGAACAGCTATACCTGAAGGAGTACGGCACCGACCTGTCCTGGGTGGACCTTGATTTCGAAGAAGCCGGCCTCGAGCACGAGGACGTATTCAGGGGCGACCAGAGCCACGTGGCCATGTCGCCGGACGGTGAGAAGCTCTACGAGCTCTACGAGGGCACGGTCTACGTGTACGACGCGATCACCGGCGACGAAGAGACGTCGTTCGAGCTGCCCAGCTACAACACAACCGGCGAGCGCGGCTACGCGAACGCGATTGCCGCATCGGGCAAGTTCCTGTTTGTCTGGGCGCCGGACAGCGACACCGATATCCTCGTCTACGGGATTGACGGCAAGTACGTGACCAAGTTCACGCTGCCACGGTCCGGTTTCGGTTTCTCCCTGTCATGGGCCAACGGCATGCTTTGGATTGCCGAGGACGCTGACGGCGATTCGGACGGCGCCGACGGGACGTGGTACGGATACGCACTCGAAGGACTGGAGTGAAGCTCGAAAGACGAAGCTCGAAACTCGATTGAAACTCGAGTCGCACAAATGGCGCGTCCGGGATTCGGACTTCGGGCTTCAATCGTCATTCGTGCTTCGGGTTTCGAGTTTTCCTAGAGTCTGCGGATCGACGGCGCGAAGATAGACACCGCGCCAAGACTGACCAGCACGGCGCATCCGCCGATGAGAGTCGCAGCGGGTGCGCCGAACTTCTCCGCGATTGAGCCGGCGAGCAAGCTCCCGAGCGGGAACATCCCGGTGAACGCCAGCAGATAGACGCTGAGCGCTCTGCCGCGGATGTGGTCCGGGGCGAGGGTTTGGACCAACGTGTTGGTGAGCGAAGCGATAGAGGTCTGGCAGAACCCGATGAGCACAATCACCGGCAGGGCGAGGTGGAAGTCGCGGATGAACGAGAACGCGACAATCAGGGTTCCCAGGCCCAGGGTGCCGAACACGAGGAGGCGGCCCTTGTGTCGCGTCCTGCTTACCGTGGCCAGGGTCAGCCCGCCGAAGACCGCGCCTATGCCGATGCAGGTCATCATGATTCCGTAGCCGCGCGCGTCGGAATGGAGCACGTCGCGGGCAAAGACCGGCATCAGGGGGAGATAGACCAGCCCGAAGGAACTGAAGACCGCCATCATGATGACAAGCGTTCGGATATCCCGGTGGTCTCTTACGTACTTCAGACCGGCGACAATCCGCCGGGTCACCGATTCCGTGGAATCTTGGGGCCGGGGCGGCGGCAGCCGGATCAGCCAGAGCGCGGCGATGATGGCGAGGAAGCTGACGCTGTTGATGCCGAAGCAGCCGCCCGGACCGATGGTGCCGAGCAGCACGCCGGCGATGGCAGGGCCGATGATGCGGGCGGAATTGAACATAGCCGAGTTGAGCGCGATGGCGTTGAGGACGTTCTTGTGTCCGACCAGCTCCGGTATCATCGAATGGGCGACCGGACCGTTGAGCGTGGCCGCAAACCCGGACAGGCAGGAAATCACCAGGATATGGTAGATCGTCAGAACGTGAGTCCAGTACAGCACGGCCAGGGCGAGCGCGAACACGGCCAGCACCGACTGGGTCAAGACCATCAGCTTCCGCTTGTCGAACCGGTCGGCCATGGCACCGGCGGGCAGCGATACAATCCAGGCCGGTAGCCACATCACGGTCGAATTCAAGCCCACAAAGAAGGGTGAGTTGGTCAGGGCGAGGACCAGCCATCCGGTCGCGATATTCTGGATCCAGGTGCCGATGAGGGACGCGAGATTGCCGGACCAGTAGAGCCGGTAGTTCCGGTGTTCGAACGCGGCGAAAGTGCGCGGCAAGGCCATCCCCGTGGCCCGCACGACCTCCTCCTCGACTACTTCGAGGCCGGGTTTGTGCGGGGAAATGGGGACTGTACCGCGCTCCGGGCGCTCCGAGGGACTGTCCCCATTTTCCCAGAGTCGGCCGGACGTGTCGCCTTTGTCGGGGGATTTCTGCTCGGTGGACAAGGTGATGATTCTACCGCGCTGCCGTTCGGGTGCAAACCGAGTCCGACCGACGCCAAGGGACTGGAGAGTGTGGACTACAGGCCAGGGGCTGGGGACGAGGGACTACAGATTGGTGACTGGCCGACTGCCATCAGCCGGCAAGGTCCCGAGATTCCCTTGAGGCTAGCGTATCAGGACTACTTTTCGCACGGTTCTGCCCTGCACCTTGAAGTAGATGCCGGGCCGCGCTGCAGACGAGCGAACTCGGATTCCTGTTGTCGTGTACCAGGAAGCGCCTGGTTCGTCGGTACGGAGCACTTGGGTCGAGTACGAAGCGGCTGGCCGACGTGGTCCGCAATCCGCGGCTTCTGCATTCCTCGTCCTATGGCGGGGCAACACGACGACGTGCTTCGTCCTTCCGTTGTTCGTCGGGTCCTCATCCCGCGACCATTCCAGCGTGCAGCGGACACCCAGGTAGACGCCGGCGCTCTCGAAAACCATAGGCATGAGCCACCAAGAGACGGTTTGAGTACCGCCAATGGGCAGGAAGAGAAACGTCCGGTCCGCGTAGCCACTGGGTAGCCCGACTTCGAACCAGACAGGGGCCGGTACCACGGAGTAGTTCGCTACGGCCACTTGGTTGAACCTGTACGTGTCGCCTACGCACACAGTGTCCCAGAGCGTGAAGTCGACCAGACCCACGTCATACACGTTCGAAGAGCGCGCAGCCGGCGCCGTTCGCGCGAGAGTCGGTGCCGCCAACAGAAAGAGGGCGGTAACCGCGCTACCGACAAGGGAAAGCTGAGACATCTTCATGCCGCCTCCTGGCTCCATTTTAGAACTCGCGAGGACGGCTGTCAAGCACAATGAGGAATGGAGGATAGGGGACCAGGGACCGGCCGATCTGCAAGCCACAATCTGCGGTCTGAAATGCCTGCCGCCGTCAGCCGTCGGTCGTCCGCAGCAAGCGCGTCAGCCGGTGTTCCGACCTAGAGCTTCAGCAGCACTGCGGCCGCGCGGTGGTCGCCGGCAGCGAGTCGGCAGAAATAAGTGCCGGCCGGCACCGTGCGGCCCTGGTCGTTGCGGCCATCCCAGCTCACCCGGTATTCGCCCGCGGCAGTGCTGCCGTGCCAAAGCTGCCTGACCTTGGTCCCGGTCGCGTCATAGACCGAGAGCGACACATCGGCCTGGCGCGGCAGGGCAAAGCCGATGGCTGCACTCCGGCTGAAGACGCCCGGGCGCGGCACTTCGAGCCGGAACTCGGGCGGTACCGAGTTTGCCTCGACCACGCCCGCAGCTCCCGCGACCACCACATACCCGCTCATCGTGTCGTTGTCGGATACGGTTGTATCGCCGGAGAGCGACAGCGAGCATCTGACCGCGTGGCCGCCGACCAGCTTGGGAACCCAGGTGGCGAAGTTGACGGTCATTCCCTCGCGGGAGGGAACCGTCACGCGCGAAGTGCGGAAATACCCTTCGTCGGCAATGCGCATCATGGCCAACACGGTCTCGGTCTGGCTGCCGTAGTTCCAGATGAGGACCTGGGGACGGACGATTGCTCCGGAATCGACCGTGTCGACCGGGGAGACGATTTCAATCAGGCCGACGTCGTGGAAGACGGCCCAGACGAGTGCCGTGCTCACGTCGTTTCCCGCGTATTCGTCCCCGACCAGAGCGGTCGAGCACCGGGCCGTGACAAAGCACTGCGCCGGCGCCACCCAGGGCGCGAACTCAACCGTATCGGCATGGCCAGGCTCGAGCGCTGTCACCTGCACGGTATCTACATAGCCGGTGTCTATGGCAAGCAGGACCGGGAACGAGGCTGCGGTCGTGCCGTAGTTCCGCACCTCGGCCTGCGGAACGTAGGTGCTCTCCGGTACCACGATTCCGTTCGGCGAGATAATCCAGTCGGCCGCGACGTCATTGGCCTTGTTGATTTCCCAGATGCGATGGCCGACCGCGACCGTGTTTCCACCGTCCGGGATGCTCTCCGGGGTCGAGCGCGAGAAAAATAGCGAGTCCCAGTCCAGGTACTGAACCGATGAACTGTCGATGACCCCGGCCGTCTGTGAGGACGTGGTGAAGTAGATCGAGTCGGCCTGGCCGTTTTCGATGTAGGAAGCACCGTCCAGGACATTGCCGGAGTCGTCGACCGCATACGTCAGGTCGAAGACCATGTTGTTGTCTGGAAACGGCCGGTCGGTCCGCGCATAGCGCCACTCACGGAAGTCCGTCTGCCAGAGCGGGCTCTCGCGTTCGCCGATTGAGTAGCCGAGCGCGACCCGGTCCCGGGCCTCGTGGTCGATTTTCACCCGCGCCACCAGTCTCGGCGTGTACCCGACCGTGTCGGTCATGTACCCCGCTGCCTGCTGGCTCAGGTATTCGTCCATCACCGCCTCGTAGGACATCCAGAAATAACCGGACTGGCCCCAGCCGGTTCCCCAGGAATTGACCATCCGGAACGCGCCGGTCCCGTCGTGCGTCGTGAGCGTGTCGTCGTAGCCGACAAACGTCACCAGGTGTCCGCCTCGGTTCGAGCCGGTCCGGTCGGACGCGCAGTACATGTAGTCGTAGGCGGCGATGTTGTCGAAGTTGCCATAGACCGATATCGCGAGACACGACGTGCTGCCGTTCGCCAGCAGTTGCCTTATCATGTTGATGCCGGTGGTATCCGCGGTGCTGAACCAGGACCAGGTCTTGGTGCGGAAAGGAATGGCGTGCGCGTAGGCCGATTCGGAAGGCCAGCTCGTGTAGTTGCCGGCGTTGTACGGGCAGTCCACCATGTTGGCACAGCCCTGCTCGCAGATGAGCGGCATGTTGTTGCTGAAACCCGAACCGTTGTCGCGGCCGCCGTTGACCTGGTTGTACGCGAAGGCTGCGCTGAACTGATGATGCGGGTCGGTCAGGTCCCAGTGCCGCTCACGGTACTCGAGCTGGGTGCGGTGATAGTAGGCGATGGACCATGAAGCGCACGAGCCCTGCGAACCCTGGTTCCCGACCGGCGGCATCTCGCTGGTTAGGTCCACGTTCATGATGTTCCGGAATGACTTCGCGCCCGGCGCGACCGGAATGCTCTTCACCTCGTGTTCGGGCGCGACCTTGCTCAGGTCCTCAGAAATGTACCCCAGGCGGTGCAGCTCGGCACGAGCGGTAGCGGCTCCGAGCAACAGACACAGGCACGACAAGACGGCAAACCTTCTCAACATCGTTTCTCCTTTGCAGAACAAGGGCAGGCGGGCAGACCTTGGTCACGGTACCTGGTTCTTGGTTTCTGGTTGCTGGGTCGGGCTGCAAACCACAAACCTGGCCATCGGCCTCCCGTCCGGCGAACCTAGCTTATCCCCGGAGTGGAACTAGTCAAGCGAATATCGGGCAGAGGGAAGAGGGGCGAGGGACTGTGGAAGAGGGGGCAGGGACCGGCCACGGCGCTGCGGCGGCCGTCCAGCCCCAACGTCGAGGGGACGTAGACGGAGTCGCCGGGCATTCTACTGGGTCAGATGGCGTGTGTAGTTGCTCAGGCCTCGATGCGTCGTCTTCTCACAGAGAAAAGGAAAGGCTGGCGACGCAGCCGGGGTGTTTCATCGCCACTAGGTTGAAGGTTACGGTCAGGATCTGCTTGTACGAGAATCGAGCCCCCAGGTTGACGTCGTCTGCGTCATACTCGGCCAGCAGGCTGAGGAACGGAGCGGCTCTTATCTCAACTCCGCCAAAGAGGCCGATGAACCGATGGGCATTTGCCTTGCTGGTGATGTAGTCCCACCAATCGGTACCATACCCCACGTGCAAGCGGACCGGCTCCATGCCCACGAACCCGAGCTTCTTGCTGCTGACTACGTACAGGCAATTGAAGTTCTTCTCTATCCCGATCATGTCCTGAACGCCCAGAGCCGTTGCAGGGATGAGATGAGTCTCCCGTGTCAGAAGGCATTTCACGCAAAACACTCGGTCGGTGGTGCTCTTGAGGAAGAGTGTTCCATACGTCAATCGCAGGCCTACTTCCACCCGAGGTACAAGACCAACCGTTGCGAAGAAGGACCAGTCTCTCGGTCTCCGGGTATCCCTACCCAGAAAGTCAGCCGCATACCCGCCGCCAATGGTGCCCCTTCCGAATTCCGCGACCTCGGCAGTGGGAACCTTCACGAGCCCGGTCGTGCCGTAGCTGGTCTGAGCCGAGGCGCAAGATGCTATACTGCAACCGACAAGGACAACTGCCGCTACGATCGAGTTCAGACGAGACAAGCCGTCCTTCGTCTACTCCCAGGTCCCGGGCGGTCCCAGATACTCTCGACCGGGTTCGGGCAGGCCCGGATGTACCTTTCCTCCCAGTGGTGGGGGTGGTACAGGCGGCCAGTCGGTTGGTCCTGTACGCGCCTCGCAGTGCACCATCGGAGGGGCCTCAATACGAGGAGATTCGTAATAGCTGGTCACCGTTCCCGTCACACGACCGTAGAGCCACTTGTCGAAGTCGCCAATACTCACGCCGGGGGCGAAGGCGTTAACGTCCTCCTCGGACAGACTCGCAGGAGGTAGGGTTTCGACTAGGGCCGTGCCGATGGCCTCACCTGAGTCGTCGACAACCTGCTCATACCACGTCGCCTCCGAGGTGGAGTGAAAACCATGACGTACCTTTGTCACTTCAGTATGCAGCCCACGCCTTCTCCATTCGAAAGCGCGCTCTCTCAGCGCTTTTTCGCATTCAGCTCGCGCCCGCTCGGCCTGGCCACACCATTCGCGGTACTCCTCATTCGCCTGCTCCAGGGCCAGTTTGGACTGCGGTACTTCATCGTGCATTATCGCCCTCAGACGCGCCCACTTTCCCGTGAGAAAGGCGACCCACGCATCAGACCAGAGCAACTCCAGGTTCGTGGCGGCGACGTCGGCCGCGACTCCTGCCTGCCTGGCCTTGCCTACGCAGTCATCGTAGATGTCAGACCAGTGCTTGGTCACGTCTGCCTGTTTGGCGCAGATGCTTGGATCGGCGGAGATAGGGAAGGGTCCTCGCGGCTGCGCGCTTGTGACTCCCGGCGCTGTCGGCAGCATCTCCGCTGGTGGCTGCACCTCAGTTGTCTGCCCCAGGGCACTGGACGGAGAGACAAACAGCAAGAGCAGCGCTGGAGTCAAGAACCGGGCAATACGTCTTCCTACCATCGACAGACCTCCTTCGGCTATTCCTCCGTCCATAACTTGCAGTCGATCCCCGACGTTAGTTGCCCATCGGCAACTCTAACGCGAGAGACCTGACCTCGCAGGTGCCCGGCCTTGAGGCACACGACCGCACAGAGTCCGGGTTTGACGTGCTCAACCAGGTACTCGCCGTTTGCGTTCGTCCGTCCGAAGGCTGCCACTATGCGAACATTCGAACCCGGGCACTTCTCAGTGGCAAACACCATGGCGCCGGCAACGCGTCGACCGCTGGGCGAGGTTGTGGTCCCGGAAACCGAGCCGCCCTCGGTCATCAGG
This sequence comes from Caldifarciminota bacterium, assembly GCA_016935295.1. Taxonomy (GTDB): domain Bacteria; phylum Hydrothermota; class Tepidihabitantia; order Tepidihabitantales; family Tepidihabitantaceae; genus UBA2258. Next base: position 8,962 of record JAFGRF010000332.1, read on the forward strand.
AAGTCGACACGGGTCGTGCTGTCAGCCGCCACCAAAACGTTCGCCTGACAGCCAACGGCGTGGCCTGCTATCGTTGCGTAGACGCCATAACGGCCGGGTGGCAGCCATTCGAGCGTGTAGTTCCCGCTGCTGTCAGTCAGGGTGGATGCTCCGAGAAGTGCAGGGCTTCCCGGGGCGTCGAAGAGACTCACTCGCGTGTTCGGCAGAGGCATCCCGGTAATACTATCCATCGCCATCCCGGCTATCGAGCCGGCTCCCGTCATTCTGCCGAGGGAGAAGTCCAGCCCGCCTACATCCTGGTTGGCTGCTACTAGCAGGCTGTCTTTCGTCTCCGTTTCGAATCCCGGTCCTCTCGCAGCGACAGCATATACTCCCGCCTTCAGATTCTCGATGGTGTACTCTCCATTCGAGTCGGTGCGCGCGAGACCGGCCACTATGGGCAGACGGTCAACTGGTGTGTGTCTGGAGGCGGCCACGGTGACCCCTTCGAGGGGAAGGCCGCTGGTCTCCGCCGTCACTCTGCCGGACAGCGTGGCGGCTGTCGGCAAAGAGAAGTCAATCCCTGTGACCGTCTCTCCTTCCGCCAGCACTATCCCGGCGATCGTGTCATCCGCACCCAGCACTTCGACCTCGTAGGTACCCGCAGACAGCGCGTCGAGGAGATAGCTTCCATCCTCCCTGGTGACGGTCTGTCCGGCCCTCTCTCCTTTCCTGGCCGCGACGACTGTAGCCCCTTTCTTCGGCGATCCGCCGGCACGTACCACCCGGCCGGCTATGCCGGCGCCGTCGGCCAGCGCGAAATCAACGTTGCCCGTTTCCTTCCCCGGCACTGCGTTTACGCCGACCTTCGAGGCTCGAGCGTGCCCGGCTGCCTCGACCGTGACTTCGTACAAGCCCGGGACGAGACCCCTCAACTGGTAGGTTCCGTCCCGTGCGCTTAGCGCAGAACCCGTCCCGCCATTCGGTTCACGCGCGCGGATGAGGACCCCGGGAATCGGAGTCACCCCGTCTTTCTCGGTGGCGGTCCCGGATATCATGCCGGCTCTCACCAATGAGAGGTGGACGTCGCGCGTTTCCGCCCCGGCCGCGACTGTCACCTGAGTGTGCGAGGTCGTCGTGTACCGAGGTGTTATGACTGCCACGCTGTACTCCCCAGGCGACAGGTAGCCGATCCGGAATGTGCCATCCTCCGAAGTCTTGGCAAGACCAGGTCTGTGAGAGGGGATGCCGGAGGCGGTCACCCATCTTCCTCCCATCGGCGTGATCCCGTCTTTCTCGGTGACCTTGCCTGAGATTGAACCGCCTGGTATCAGAACGAGCTTGATGCCCGAAGAAGTCTTCCCCGTTGCTACCAGCGCTCTGCTTGTCGTTTGCTCAACCAGCCCCGGGGCTTCCGCTCTGATTTCGCAGTAGCCCGGCGGCAGATAGTCCAGTCGGAATGCTCCTTCAGCGGAGGTGGTGGTTGTCCAGCGATAGGGCGCTCTGTCCCACCAGTGCTCGAGTGCGCTTACCTTCGCACCGGCAACCGGTGTGAGTCCGTCTTCGGCCACGACTACGCCGGTGACCGAACCGGTCCCTGCTCTCGGCACGAAATCCTTGCTGAAATAGCCGAGAAAAGTGACTCTCACTGTCGCACAACTGCTCAAGAACATCAAGCCCGCCAGGAGCACACCTGGCACGATGCTCCTGTGGCTGCTCTTTGTGGGTGGTTTCATGCCGCCTCCATGCAGGGATTCCGGCTACCGGATGTCCACCTCGACGAACGGTATGTGCGCCCAGAGGGTGTTGTTGTTTGTGTCATAGCATATCAGGAATGTATTCATGAATCTGGCAAGCCACGGCGGCCCGATAATACGCCACGAGAACCCCAGATACTGTGTCTCAGCCGGTTGGTTCAGCCTTCTCTCGTAGTACGCCCCAAGCGCAATGTACTTGAACGGCTTCCACGCCGAAATACGGGCCCCAAATGGCGTCTCGTCTCTTCCGGGCAGCCTTCCGGCTCTGAGATCGACCTTCAGGTCGCGGAAGACGGTGGGCGAGTAGCGAACAACTGCTTCACTCACCAGGTCATCCGTACCCTCGTTCAGTCCGACTTGTGCAGTGAGCCCGAGGTCTTTAACGAACAAGTCTGGTGTGAGCCGCAGGAAAGCGTTGTAGAGGTGCGGTTCTGGCCTGCTCGAAGCCAGGTCCCCGGATATGCCGTCCGCGTGTGCGTTGAGCCAGCCCGAACGGACCAGAGGCATGTCCAGAGACAGGTCTGCCCCGTAGAATCTGACTGGATGCAGGTACGCGTCCCAGTTCTCCATGACGAGCTCAATGTCTGAGAACCGGGGATACCTTTCGAGTTTGCCTGCCTTGACAATGGCACGCAGCCCGTACGGCGGAACTGGGAGTTTCGCGGAATACCGGAGGTAGGCCTCAGCCAGTCTGAGGTCCCGCTTGCCCCAGAAGGACGATGTGGAATCAGCGTCCCGGCGAGACTTCGCCACGGCACAGACGCTCAGATTCCCGGGAAAACGGAACTCCGACCCCAACCTCATCTCGTTCATTCCCGCTCTTCTGCCAAAATCCCACATCACATCACCGGACAGGTCGGCACTGAAGCTCGTCGGTATCCAGAACGGCCCGCGCTTCGGGAGTTCCTGAGAGTAGAGCCTCGCAAAGCCCGCCAGAGTGGCGAGCGCCGTGACGAGGAGAAGGGACTTCTTGGAAACGCCCGCACTGCAAAGGTGCAGAAACGTCAGCTTGGCGAAGATCCTAGTCTCGTCTTCCTCCGTCCTGGGGCCGCAGGTTTTCTGTCGCTTGCTGACCGTTGCTTGGCGTTCGGCCGCAGGCGTTCGGCGTTTGACAGGGCTTGTACGTCCGTCGCGTTCTGTGATGCGTTTCATGGTGTCACGCATGTCCGGGCCGCGGGACGGCTCGGTGGTTCGGGCGTTAGTTCCGCGTGTTGGCGGTCCCCACGGACTGGCAGGCTGACCGAGCAAGAACCAAACGTCCCCATACGGGGCAGCTTCAGACTACGGTCATCCGGCTGCGACAATACGCAGCCCACGGTACGCACGGGCGACAGATTCACGCCAAAACCCACCTTTCGGGCCAAGCAGCCTGTTAGCTAACTGACGCGGTCAGTCGGTTCTGCAGTCTGACGGCGGACTCCGCCGGGCGCCTGCAGAATCTTGTCGTCTTCTTCGAGCGTTGGGGCTCCGAGGCAGCTGTTTGTCCTGATGATCACCCGGAGCGGGCGCCCCACCATGACCCCGTCTCTGTTACGGTCATGATATCTGACGCGCTTCCGCTGTCAAGGGGTGGCTGCCGGTGAGTTTTATTGGGCGCCTTCAGCAGCCGGCCGGCCGGGAATGAGACCTTCTCGATTCCGCTCAGCGCGGCCCAGCGTCGGACGCCAGTTTCCGGGTCGAGGCGAAGACTGCCAGCAACCTACACGTAGTTGCTGCGGCTGGCAGGCCTGACCGTTGGGGAATTCGTCGGCCTGCTGCAGACCAGCAGATGGCGATTGCTCCGGTGGACTCCAGAAGGCGCAGACCGACAACGCGGAGTAC
>JAFGRF010000333.1 GCA_016935295.1 Caldifarciminota bacterium
CTCGTTGATGATCCGGTTCGAGACCCGCGCGAGGAAGTCGTCCGGCAGCCGCGCCCAGTCCGCGGTCATCGCGTCGGTGGAGGTGACCGCGCGCAGCGCCACCACGTTCTCGTAGGTCCGCTCGTCCCCCATCACCCCGACCGACCGGACCGGCAGCAGCACCGCCAGTGCCTGCCAGACTTTGTCGTAGAGCCCCGCCTTGCGCAGCTCACCGATGAAGATGTCGTCGGCTTCGCGCAGCAGCCGCGCGCGCTCGGCCGTGACCGGGCCGAGAATCCTTACCGCCAGCCCGGGCCCCGGGAACGGGTGCCGCCCGAGGAGCGTGGCGGGCAGCCGGAGCGCCCGGCCCAGTTCGCGCACTTCGTCTTTGAAGAGCTCGCGCAGCGGCTCGATCAGCTTGAGCTTCATGTTCTTCGGCAGCCCGCCGACGTTGTGGTGGGTCTTGATGGTCGAGGACGGCCCGCCGAATGCGGAACGCGACTCAATCAGGTCCGGGTAGAGCGTTCCCTGGGCGAGGAACCGCAGCGGCCCGTGCTTGCGGGCCTGTTCTTCGAAGACACGTATGAACTCGTGTCCGATAATCCGCCGCTTTTTCTCCGGGCTGGACACGCCCGCCAGCTTGGCGAGGAACCGCTCGCCCGCGTCAACCATAACGAGGTTCAACCGCCGGCCGAGCGCGCGGCGCACGATTTCCGGCTCCTCTTTCCGGAGCAGGCCGTTGTCGACGAAGACGGCGACGAGGTTCGACCCCACTGCCCGCGCCAAGAGCGTCGCCAGGACCGAGGAATCGACCCCGCCCGAAACGGCGCAGAGCACCTTCTCCCGGCCGGCCAGCTTCCGAATCTCGCGCGTCTTTTCGCGGATGAACGCGCCCATGGTCCAGCCCGGTTCACACCCGGCAATCTTGTACAGGAAGTTGGCCAGCAGCAGCCGCCCTTGCAGCGTGTGCTCGACCTCGGGGTGGAACTGCACGCCGTAGATCCGCCGCGCCTCGTCGCCGCAGGCGGCGCAGGCGATGCTCGACGTCCGGCCGATAGTAACGAACCCCGGCGGCAGCGCGGTCACGGTGTCGCCGTGGCTCATCCACGCCTGGGTCCGTTCCGGCAGTCCGGTCAGCAACCGGCTGGGGCGGGTGGGAATCAGTTGCGCGTGACCGTACTCGCGCGCGTGCCCGCCGGCGACCTTGCCCCCGAGCAGTTGCGCGGTTACCTGCATCCCGTAGCAGATACCCAGCACCGGGATGCCGAGGTTGTAGATGGCCGGGTCAGGCTGCGGGGCGCGGTCCTGCCGCACGCTCGCCGGCCCGCCGGAAAGTATCAGCGCCTTGGCCCCGCGCGTCAGCACCTGCTCGGCCTTGATGTCGTGCGGCACGATCTCGCTGTAGACCTTCAGCTCGCGCACGCGGCGGGCAATGAGCTGGTTGTACTGCGAGCCGAAGTCGAGGACGAGAACGCGGTCCACTACCGAAGCCCGCAAGGCGAGGTACGAGTATCGAGCAAAGCGTACTCCGAAGGACGGTTCGAATCCTTCATTCGGACTTCGTCATTCCCCCATGAGGGTATCTGACGTGAGCGCGTTGCAGACTCCTGATGCCTTGCCGTACAGCAAGACGCACTGACGGTGCAGGTCAACTTCGCTCCGGAGCTTCTTCGACTTCCGCCACACCTCGATGGTGCGCTCGAGCGCGATTATCTCATCGTCCAGCAGGGCCAGGTGAGCTCTTACCGACGGGCGGCTCAACAGCCCCGCGCGCTCAAGCCGCAGGCGTACTGAGTCGGCCCGGGCCCGCAGCGAATCGGCCCGCGCCTGGTAGAGGGTAATCGTCTCGATTCCTACGTTCGGGTCCAGGATCTCGACTTGAGCCTTGCGGTGTTCGATGAAATTGTGCAGCAGGTATCCCAGAAGTCCGGTGATAACCAACGCACACAGCCAGAAAACCGTCTTCACTGTGCCTCCTTTGTCAGGACAACGTTCACGACCCGGCCTTTCACGTAGACAACCTTCGCCACTCTGCGGCCAACCAGGAATGGCGCGAGGTTGGCTGCGGCCAGTGCCGCCTTCTTCACTTCCTCTTCCGTTGCCGACCGTGGCACCGAGACACGGTCGCGCAGCTTGCCGTCAACCTGCACCGGGATGACCATCTCGTCAAATACCAGGAACTCCTGATCCGGATCCGGGTACCGCTCGCCGAAAACCGAACCGGCCTCCGGCCTGGCCCTGTGCCACAACTCCTCTGCCAGGTGCGGGGTGAACGGCGCTAGCAGCAAGATCAGCTGCCCCAGCGCGAACTTGAACACCGACGAATCCCGCTCAGCGAACGCGGTCAGGTCGTTCAGAAACTCCATCTGCGCCGCAATTGCGGTGTTAAACTGAAACCCGTCGCAGTCGGCAACCGTCTTGGCAATCGTCTGGTTCATACGGATGTACAGCACTCGCTCGTTCGCTGTCAGCTTTGCCGTATCCGGTCGCTCGAACTGCACGCGCCCGGGGTTGTCATCGTACAGCCGCCACAGCCGGTTCACAAAGCGGGTGACGCCGGTCACGAGGTCATCGGTCCAGTCCATGCCCTTCTCCGGCGGCGCCGCGAACAGCACGGCGAGTCTGCCGACGTCGGCGCCGTGCTCGGGCACGAACTCGCCTACCCAGACTCCGATACGCTTGGATGAAGACATCGTCACGCCGTTGAGGCTCACCATGCCCTGAGTGTGGAGTGTTACGCAAGGCTCCCGGACCGTGAGCAAGCCCATGTCCGCAAGCGCCCGTGTAAAGAAGCGGAAGAATATCAGGTGACCGGTCGCGTGCTCGATGCCGCCGATGTACTCGTCGATCGGCAGCCACTTGTCCGCCTCGCTCCGACGGAACGGCATCTGGTCGTTGTGGGCGTCCGTGTACCGCAGGTGATACCACGAGGAATCGACGAAGGTGTCCATCGTGTCCGGGTCGCGCAGGGCCGGGCCGCCGCAGCTGGGACAGGTCGTGTTGATGAACGACTCCACGCCCTCAAGCACCGACTTGCCCTTCGGCTTGTAGTCCGTCACGTCCTCGGGCAGCAGCACCGGTAGCCGGTCGAGCGGTACCGGCACCACGCCGCAGTTCGGGCAGTGGACCATCGGTATCGGCGTACCCCAGTAACGCTGACGCGAGACCAGCCAGTCCTTGAGCCGGAAGTTGACTACCCGGCGACCGATGCCCTGCTGCTCAAGATGTCCGGTGACCTTCTCGATGCCCTCGTCCGACCGCGTCCCGTCAAACGGTCCTGAGTTCACCATCACCCCGACGTCCGTGTAGGCCGCAGTCATCGATGAGGGTTCAAGGGTTCGCGGGTTCAAGGATTCTGGCTGGATGACGGCTTTGATGGGGATGTTGTACTTCCGGGCAAACTCGAAGTCGCGCTGGTCGTGTCCCGGTACGGCCATGACCATCCCGGTGCCGTACGATGCCACTACGAAGTCAGCCAGGTAGATCGGCACCCTGTCTCCGGTCAGCGGGTTGACCGCGTGCTTGCCCGTGAAGACGCCTTCCTTGTCTCCGGTAGCGGTCAGCCGCTCGATTTCCGGCCTCAGGATGATACGCTTGCGGAACTCCTCGACCGCCCTCTCGTGTTCCGTTCCCCTGGCAATCGTCTCGGCCAGCGCCGACTCCGGGGCCAGGGCCATGAAGGTCACCCCGTACAGCGTATCCGGCCGGGTTGTGAACACCGGTATCTTCTCACGGGTCTCCTCCAGCTCGAAGTCGACCTCGACACCTTCGGACCGGCCGATCCAGTACCGCTGCATCGCCCTGACGTTCTCCGGCCAGCGGTCGAGCTTATCCACACCGTCCAGCAACTCCTGGGCGTACTCGGTGATCTTCAGGAACCACTGCGTCAGCTTCCGCTTCTCGACTGTCGCCTTGCACCGGTAGCAGACGCCCTCTTTCACCTGCTCGTTGGCCAGCACGGTCTGGCAGTTCGGGCACCAGTTGACCGATGCTTCCTTGCGATAGGCGAGCCCGTGTTCGTACAGCTTGACAAACAGCCACTGATTCCAGCGATAATACTCGGGCAGGCAGGTTGTGACCTCGCGGTCCCAGTCGTAGCCTATGCCCAGCAGTTTGAGGCTCTGCCGCGCGGTCTTGATCGACTCGAACGTCCAGTAGCTCGGGTGGTTGCCATGGGCAATGGCTGCGTTCTCGGCGGGCAGCCCGAACGCATCCCAGCCAAACGGATGGAGCACGTCATAGCCCTGCATCTTCCGTAGCCGGCAGAGCACGTCGCCGAAGGCATAGTTACGGCAGTGGCCCATGTGGACGTCGCCTGAAGGGTAGAAGAACATCACCAGCACGTAGAATTTGCGCTGCGGATTCGGGCTGGTCCGGAAGGTCCCCTGCTTCTCCCAATACTCCTGCCACCGTTTCTCTAGCTCGCGGGCCGGGTATGCGACGCGCATCCGCTCGCCCGTTCCCTTGTCGGTCGTCACTCGTTGGTCGTCGTTCGACATGATATCATAGCTCCTGCCACGGTGTCATTGCGGGACTCTCGCCCGTGACCCACGGGTACGGTCACGTCGCTTCTTGCGCCTTATGCAGAACTCAGGCGGCTCTGCATCGTTATAGACCGGGCAGTATCGCTCTTCCGCCGGGCACGCGGCGCAAACGGTGAACGTTTCAAGCAGCGCGAACGGCTCCGGATGTCCGCTGATGATGTCCCGGTTAATCTCATAGAGCTGGAGCAGGCACAGCCGGGCCCGTTTCTCGTCGCCACGGTTCTGCACCAGTCGCAGGAAAACCCCGCCGAGCCACGCGACGATCTTCACCGGCTCCTCGCCCCAATTGCGCAGGCGCTCCAGCACTGCCAGCGCGCCGGCGCTGTGGCCGCGCAGGACCAGTCCGACGTACTCGTTCAGCTCGAACTCGCGCGACTGGCCGGCCAGCCGCCGCACGTCGTCCGCGGTGATGGAATCGCCCGGGTCAACTGCAGTAGCCAGCTTGTCCAGTTCGCCCAGCAGCAGGGTCGTTTCGTCGCCGGACACGTCCAGCAACAACTGCACGGCTCCGGGCTCAAGCGATATGTCCAGTTCCTTGGCCCGACGGTGAAGCAACGAAGCCAACTCGGCTGTGCCCGGCTGCCTGAGGTCCACGACGTACTTGCCGAGCCCGGAGCCCGCCAGTGCATTCTGCATGGGCTTGCTCCAGTCGCAGGTCAGCGCCACTGCGCAGCCCTGCGGCAGCGCCGCGATTCCCGTCAGCAATTCGCCCAACTGGCCGCCCCTTGCCTGGCCGTCCTCCTCCTCGTCCTTCCTCTTCCGGCCCTTGGAAAGCCGGTCGATTCCGCGCACAATGACCAACCTCCGCTTCGACGCTACCGGTGGTTGCCGGATGTGCTGCAACAGAATCGGAATCTCCAGCTCGTCGGCGTGAACCGACTCGAAGTCGAACGCCTCCATCCCGGGCTGCACCAGCGCCGCTTTCAGGCCCTGCAGCAGCTCATCGGCAGCAGCCGAATCCGCCCCGAACAGAATGTAGACCGGCACCAGCTTCCCGCGCTTGATGTCGGCGAGAACATCTGCGGGTTTGCGGGTAGGAATGTGAGCGTGGCCGGCCATTTGGTATCTTATTCGCTTCGACACTGCTGTCAAATCCGCCATCCCTCGACCGAACCACGCGGCCGGAGACAACTTGACACGCAGACTTGACAGGTGTATAACATAACCGGTCGAGTCGCGAGATTAACCGAGACCGATTGGAGGAACCATGAGAAAGCTGGTGTTGCTCGTGCTGCTTCTGCCGGCGCTGGTGCTGGCGATATCGGACACCGTGTGGCTCGACGTGAACCACTGGAAGGTGCTGTTCGGCAACGACGGCCGCTGGGGATACAACCCCCAGGGCTCGGGCTCTGCTGCCGGGTCCTGGCCGCAGCCCCTGCAGAACTACTATGTCTTCGGTGCAGGTGCCTGGGTCGGCGCCATCATGGACTCGGTCTCACCGGAGACGCTCACCACCGTGTTCTACAATCCGAATTCCGGCGGGACCGAAGGATATCCGACTCTCTGCCGCTACTGGCGCGACAACGTTGACTCGCTTGACCGCATCTACGTATCCCCCGGCGACTGGCCGCCGCCGCTGAGTCGCTTCCCGATGGCTCCGCAAATCCCACGCTCGAATATGGACATGTGGTGCTGTTTCTGCGACTCGAATCCAGCCAATCACATCTCCCCCGGCCGACCGCTAGGCATCGACGTCTACCTCACCGTCTGCGGCTACGACGACTCGCTCGCTCAGGACTTCTTTTTCCTGAAGTACGAACTCTGCAACTACTCGGGCGACTCGATTCACGACGCCTACTTCGGCGCGGTGATGGACGCCGACATCGGCGACGCGGCCGACGACATGACCGGTCTGATACTCGACCATACCTACGAAGTCGGCCAGGAGAGCATCAGGGTGCAGAACACCGGCTTCGCGTACGACTACGACAACTACGAGGCGACAGGCGCGTCGTGGGAATCAGGCACTCCCGGAGCGGTTGCGGTAGCGCTGCTCCAATCGCCGGACTCACTCGGACTGACCGCATTCAAGTACTACCTGCTCAATACCGAACCGACGAACGACTCGGCGCAGTATCTAACCCTGGCCGGATACGACTTCCAGACCGGCGACTATGCCCCCTATGACTCGGTCGACACCACTCCCGGCGACAAACGGATACTGCTGGCGACCGGTCCGTTCGACCTTGCTCCGGATTCGGTGCTCACGTTCTGGTATGCGGTCATCGGCTCGCCCTTCGGCGACTCGGCCCAACCTCCGTCTGAAAGGGACACGTCCGAACTAGCCCTGCGCTACAAATGGGCACGCTACTACTTCGACCAAGTCACCGGCGTCGCGGACAAAACGCCAACCGCCGAACGCCGAGTGCCGAACTCCGGACCGACCATCGTCCGCGGAATCCTCTTCCTGCCGCCCGCGCTCCTCTCTCCTCCCTCCTCTCTCTTCGCTCTCGATGGCCGCAAGGTGATGGCCCTCAAACCCGGCGCGAACGACGTCAGTGCCTTGAGCCCCGGAGTGTACTTCATCCGCGAAGCACAAGCGCAAGCTCAAGCCCAGGCTGTGCGGAAGGTGGTAGTCGCGCGCTAGAAGGTGCACGTGAGAGTCAGAGGTCTTGCCGTTGCCGCTCTGCTGTTCTGCACTTCACTTGCAGGAGCCTGGTACTGGGACGTCCGGCAAATCGATTCGGCGGGTTGGGGTGCGAGCGTCGAAATGCGGTGGCAGCCCGACAGCCAGCTCGTAATGTGCTACAGCGACACGCTGGGGAACATTCGGTTGACCTGGCCATTCCCCGAGCCGAAGTACCTTGACCTGCCACACTGGCGTTCCGTGATCCCCGGCAGCCAGGCATTTGATGTCGATAGCGATGGAGTCATCGGAGTATCGTACGTTGGCACTGACGGCCGAAACTGCTACGCGATAAAGAACGATACATCTTGGACCGATGCCGAAACGCCGTTCTACCCATACGCTCGTTCACCGACGACGATAGATACTGCCGGGAACCCGGTGATATCATTCCAGAGCAGCGAGACTCTGATGCTCGCCCGCAAGCAGGACACACAATGGGTGACGACCATGCTGATGACCGGTGATGCATCCATGAATCCGGGGTTCAGCTGCTGCGATCTTGGCTCGAAGGCGGATGGCACGATCTGGGGCGTATTCTGCTATTACTACAGTTGGCCGTGGCAGAAGATCTATGGCACGATACTGTACAGCTTTGAAGTGCAGGACTCCCAAACAAACGTGGTCACTATCAAGGGCGGCGCGGTCAATCAGGTCTATTGCGCATCTGGGTGCGTTGACCACCGGGGGGGCGTGCATGCCAGCTACGGTTACTGGCAGCAGGCGATGACAGAAGGGCTGTTCCTCGATGCGTCGCTGATCGACAGTACGAGGGCAATCCGCACTGCGGTCAGATACGATACGTTGGGCAGACCGCAGATCGCATACGTGACCTGGTACGACACTCTGATGTTTCGCTATCACGATCCCGGAATCTGGCGTGTCTTCAACCTCCAGACCACGGGACTGAGGGCCCTCACTCTCGCCATCGACAAGAATCAGGAACCTCTCATTGCATACACGACTCGTGACGGCCTCTTCCTGGCGCGCGGCGTCGGAGTCACAGGGCAGGGCGAGGAAAGGCGAGGGCAGATGGTCTACGGCTCACGGTCGGCAGCGACCGTTGTCAGCCGTGTGCTCTTCCTTCCGTCCGCCGTGCTCTCTCGTGCATCCTCCCTATTCTCCCTCGCCGGCCGCAAGGTGATGGATCTCAAACCCGGCGCGAACGACGTCAGCGCCTTGAGCCCGGGGGTGTACTTCGTGGTCACCCCCTCACCTTTCTCCTCTCCCCCTGAGGGGGAGAGGGTTAAGGTGAGGGGGCGCTCGGCGTTAGGCGTGAAGCATCAAGCGTCGAGCGTCGTGACCAAGGTCATCATCGCGGAGTAGCCGAACGAGATGAAGTTGCGCGCTGTATTGTCGGCCATCTGTGTTCTGGCCTCGTCCGGTCTGGCCATGGCGCCCCGCTTCAGCCCCAGGGACGTGGTCCGGCAGGTTCGCTCCTCCCGCTCCCTGCCGCCGGCCATGAACTGCAAGCCGCTACCCGAGAGTGACGAGTTCCTGATTGACACAAGCGTCACTCGGCTGGCTGCGCAGGGCAGCCAGTACTTCCCCGCGGTCGCCTTTGGCGGCGGCAGCTTCCTCATGGTGTGGCAGGACGACCGCGGCGGCGTCATCTTCGGCGCGCGCGTGACGCCGCAGGGCGCTGTGCTTGATTCCTTGGGCATCCTGATTACGCAGGCGCCAGGCGACCGGAGTTCTCCGGACGTGGGCTATGACGGTACGAACTTCCTCGTGGTCTGGGAAGAAGACCGGGACTACAGCGACTGGGACATCATTGGTGCACGGGTAACGCCTGAGGGCGTGGTCCTCGACCCCGCCGGCATCGCCATCTCATCCGCCGCGGACGACCAGACGATGCCTGCCATCGCTTTCGACGGCGCGAACTTCTGCGTCGTATGGGAGGACACCCGCGTCGACACCCTCTGCGACATCTACGGCGCTCGGGTGACGCCGGACGGCGTGGTGCTCGACCCTGTGGGCATCCCCATCTCAACCACGGAATACGACGAACTGACCCCGGCCGTTGCGCACGACGGCACAGGCTTCTTCGTGGCATGGGAGGATTATCGCGCCGACTTTGTCAGCGATATCTACGGTGCGAGAATGACAGCGGAAGGGTTGGTGCTCGACACTTCGGGCATCCCGATATCAACCGCGGCAAACGTCCAGATGATGCCTGTCCTTGCCTTTGACGGTACGAACCTCCTCGTGGCGTGGGAGGACTTTCGCAGCATCAGCAGCTTCGACGTCTACGGCGCGCGGGTGACGCCTGCAGGCACCGTGCTCGAACCCGACGGTTTTGTCATTTCGCAGGCGGCAGGGGACCAGTACTCTCTCGCCGCGGGGTTTGACGGGGAGAACTTCCTCGTGGCCTGGGGAGACCTTCGCAGTGGCAGCAAGTACGACATCTATGGTGCGCGCGTGACGCCGCAGGGCACGGTGCTCGACCTCGACGGCTCCGCTATCACGCAGGCGGCAAACGACCAATACTACCCCGTCATAGGTTTTGACGGTGCGAACTACCTGGTCGCGTGGGAAGACGACCGCGGCGGCAGCGGCTACGACATCTACGGCGGCCGGGTGACGCCTGCGGGCGCGCAGCTCGACCCTGCCGGCTTTCTCATCACGCAGGCGGCAAACGCACAGGGCTCCCCGGCGGTGGCCTTTGACGGTACGGAGTTCCTCGTAGCGTGGGAAGACGACCGCAACGGCCTGGATATCTACGGCGCGCGGGTGACGCTGGACGGCACCGTGCTTGACCCGACCGGCTTTGTCATATCGCAGGCGACAGAGGACCAGCGCCTTCCCACGGCATGCTTCGACGGTTCGAGCTTCCTCGTGGCCTGGGAGGACTTTCGCAACGATGCTGCCGGCGACATCTACGCTGCTCGGGTCACGCCCGACGGTGAAGTGCGCGACCTCGCCGGTTTCGCCATCTCGCAGACAGCACATGAACAACTCCTCCCTGCTGCAGGGTTTGACGGCACGAACTCGCTCGTAGTATGGGCAGACTACCGCGACAACACCCGCTTCCACATCTACGGTGCGCGGGTGACGCCTGACGGCACCGTGCTCGAACCCTCCGGCATCCCGATCACAACCGAGCCGGGCTACCAGTATGCTCCGGCAATTGCCTTTGACAGCCTGAACCTGCTGGTGGCATGGCAGGACTCGCGTAGCGGCAGCAACTGGGACATCTATGGTACGCGGGTGACGTCCGAGGGCGAGGTGCTCGACCCCGCCGGCATCGCTCTCTCGCAGGCCGCAAACCACCAGCGCTCTCCGGCCTTGGGCTTCGACGGCACGAACTTCCTTCTGGCCTGGGAAGACAACCGCTCCGGCTACGGCTACGATATCTTCGGCGCGCGGGTGACGTCGCAGGGCGAGGTGCTGGACGACACGGGCTTCCCCATCTCAACCTACCCCTTGGACCAATTGAAGCCTTCCCTTGCCTTTGATGGCGCGGACTTCTTCGTCGAGTGGCAGGACTATCGGAACGGCATAGACTTCGACATCTACGGTGCGGTCGTGTCGCCGGAAGGGGACGTCTCCGTGGGCGGCCCGGTCGCCCAGCAGCAGGGAGACCAGATGTACCCGCGGCTCTGCGCCGGCGATAGCGGCAAGGTATTCCTGGTATACGCAGGCTGGGCCGGAACCGTAGGCGGAAAGGGCTACAACGCCCAGCGTATCTGGGGCAACCTGGGTCCGAGGCCGCCCAACCGGGAACCGGTCACGTCGGAACAGGTAGTCCCGCACGCCGGACCCACCATCGTCCGCGGCGTCCTCTTCCTGCCCTCCTCCCTCCTTTCTCCTCCCCCCTCACTCTTCTCCATCGACGGCCGGAAGGTCCTCTACCTGCTGCCCGGCGCCAATGACGTCAGCGCCTTGAGCCCCGGCGTCTACTTCGTCCGCGCAGCCCAAGCTCAAGCTGTTCGGAAGGTCATCCTCACGCGCTAGCCAGCGACCGGTGACCGCGAGCCGTCCTGGAAGCGCGATTCGGTCGGTCAAAGCACGGCTCATTGCTCGCCACAATGCACCGTCGATCGCTCCGCTCATCGGAACTCTCATCGCATCGTGCATTGCGTACTGCATTGCTCACTCAACTGCATTCTCAACCGGAC
>JAFGRF010000334.1 GCA_016935295.1 Caldifarciminota bacterium
ACGACATTGTCCAATTTTTATGCATTCTGGCAACGCTACTTGACGGTATTCGACAGGGTACGTGTCTTGAGCAGGGTGGTAAGAGTCCCACGCGCAGCTGATACCTGGCGCCAGGTGACCGGCGACGGTGTGGAAGTTCTCCCTGTGCCTTCCTACCTTGGACCGTTGCAGTACGTCTATCGCTCGCCGCAACTCTTGGCGGCGGCCCATGCCGCAACGCGCACGCAGGGGGCGACTATCCTCAGGAGTCCCGGTGGCGTGGCGGTGTCTCTTCGTATTCTTCTCGAGGCCTTGAGGAGGTGCTACGCGGTCGAGGTCGTGGGTGACCCGGCGCTGGCGTTTTCCCCGACAGCCTACGACCATCCCTTCCGGTTTGTGTTCCAGATTGCTCTGACACGTGAGCTTCAGTCCGAGTGTCGTCGGGCATGTGCCGTCTCCTATGTCACGGAATACACGCTTCAGTCTCGCTATCCGCCTTCCTCCGACGCTTACGTTACGCACTATTCGAGTGTCGCGCTGGGGCCTGAGGCCTACGCCGCTGCTCCACGTTCAGTTGGTGCCTTTCCTGTGTCTCTGCGGGTTGTCAGCGTCGGGTCCATGCAGCGCAGTTACAAGGGCTTCGATGACCTTATTCAGGCTGTTTCATTGGCGCGCCGCCGCGGGCTGGCGATGGAACTCAGCTTGGTTGGCTCTGGACGCAATCAGGAAAGCTTCGAGCGCTTCGCTCGCGAGTCGGGGCAGCCCGTCAGTTTTCTTGGGGAACTGCCTGGCGCGGAAGCGGTCCGGGAGGTGCTAGGCAAGAGTCATTTGTTCGTGCTTGTCTCAAGGTCCGAAGGCCTTCCTAGGGTGATGCTGGAAGCCATGGCGCAGGCGCTGCCTTGTATCGGGACCGACGTGGGCGGTACGCGAGAGATTCTTCCGGCGGAGTATGTCGTACCGATCGGTGATTCCATCGCCCTTGCTGATAAGCTCGTTGAGGTGGCTCGAGACCCAGACAGGCTCGCGCGCATGTCGGAAGAGAACCTCCGCAGGGCGCGTCGGTTCGCTGATGAGGTGCTGATGAAGCGTCGGGTCGCATTTTATCGTGCGGTCGCCGATGCGACCGCTGGGGCGGGTTGCGAGAGGGACGCTGGTGCACGGTCATGATGAGTGCAGAGCTTGTGCGCTGTGAAATGCAATCATATGTTTGCTGCCAAGGTATCCTTGGGTTGCAGACAAACGTGGTCGCTTTCGACTGGCCGTATGGCCAGAGGGTTCCCGCTACCTCACATGAGGATTACAGCAGGTGCAAGGTGCGCCTCGTGCTCAACGTGGCTTCGGACGCCGAGATTCTTCGACGATTCGGCGCCGCGGCGCACCCTGCGGCAGGTAAGTACCACTACCTGTCGGGGCTGCCTGGTGCGGACGCCGTGCTGTACCGGCGCCCGTTGCTTTTCGGGAGCGAGTTGCTGCTTGGCGTTGAACGTGTGGTCGCGGGAAGCCCGACGATTTGGGTGAATCCTCCCTACTACCGTCTTGTGAAGTTCCGGATCATGAATTTGCACTCGGTGGGCTTCTTCCTTGCGGATCTTGCAACCCTGCTGCTTTGGCGCGCAGGGTTGGCGCCGCTTCACTGTTCTGCCTTCAAGTGGAATAATCGTGCCGTCGTGGTGTTCGCCCCATCCAACACGGGGAAGACCCTGACAACGATGAAGATGTGCGAGAGCCCTGAGGCTCGTTTCGTTGCGGAGGATATCGCGATCTCCGATGGGGGCTCGGCATACTCCGTCCCCTGGACGAGTACGTTCAGGTACTATGAGGCGGTCGATGCTCGATTGGGTGTCAGGATTGAACGCCTGGCGAAGAAAGTCGTCCCGTGGATTGAGTTTCTCCCATTGGTCCGCGCGAAGCCCATAACCGAGTTTCTTCAGCAGGAGCGGATCTGTGACAAGGCTCAGGTGACGGATGTTGTGGTTCTCGAGCGCGGTCCGGCCGCTGTGCTCCAAGAGCCGCGTGCAGCGACGCTCCGCCGCATCAAGAACCTCAACCGGATGGAGTTTAACTTCAAGCGTACACTGATCATCAACGCATTCGAGTACTTCAACCCGCAACTGGACGTCAACGGTGCGGAGTCGCTAGAAGCTGACATCCTGTGCAAACTGGTCTCCACCGCCCAAACCTGTCGAATCGTTCGAGCAGAGAGCCCTCTGGACTACCCGCGCTTGCTTCGGGAATTCCTCGCTTGAGGCCGTCGCGTCGTGCCGCAGCCCGACAGAACCCCGGTCTTCGCTCTCCGGATACCTTCCTTTATCCGCTGGATCTGACCCCGCCCGAGCCCCTTCACCTCGCAACCCAACTCCATGTAGCGGCGGATCTTCTGGTCCGACAGGATGCCGAAGCAGTCTACGACCGCGAGCGGTCCGCCGGCCCATCTGACGACCTGATCAGGATCCAGGCTGAGGTACGGCGCGTGGCGAACCGCGAGGATTACGGCCTCGGCGCCCGCTAGCGATTCGGCGAGATTCCGACCGACCCTCAGGCTCTTGAGCTTCTCCTGGTTGTGGAAGAAGCGCGCCCATGAGCGTGCCGGGGCCGGGTACGTGTCCTGGCTCTCGAACTCGTACCAGTGCTCGACG
>JAFGRF010000335.1 GCA_016935295.1 Caldifarciminota bacterium
ACGGCCTCACAGACTGCCATCGCCTGGCCGCCGGCCCAGTCCGAGGCTTCCGCCTCTGCCGAAATGAAGGAACCGATTCCTGCTAGCGTGACAGCGACCACACAGCCTACCACTTCTGTACCACCGACCCAGCCCGAGGTCGCGCCGGCCGCCGCCGAACAGACCATGCCGCCTGCAAACGCGGCTACGGAAGCTCAACCTGCGACTCCTGCGCCGCCGGTTCACTCCGAGGCGTCCCCCGCGTCCGAGGAGCACGGCGCACGACTCGAGAGCGAACCGACAGCCTCGCAACCCGGCGCTCCCGTCTCCGCGGAAACCAAGGAAGTGGTAGCTGCCGGCGTGATCGCGGCCCTGCTGCAGGACACGCCTGCGCTGGCCGCACCACCCGAGGTCCCGCTCCCCGCTGAACGGCCGGACCTGATGCCTGAGTGTGAGGCGGCGGACGTACAGCCTGCCACTCCCATGGCATTTGTCAGGCCAGAGGCCGTTCCTTCGACTGAGGAGGACGGATCGATTGCTGTCGGCGAGACCGAGGCCGAGCAGCCTGTTGCCTATTCACCACCGGCCATGTCCGAGGTCCTGTCTGCCACCGAAGACCAGGACTTGACGACCGCGAGCGCAACCGTGGTGTCGAAGCCTGTGGAATCCTCTCCTTTGGCCGGATCCGAAGTCGCGAGCCCGGCGGGGAGGCGGCTCACGCCTTTCCTGTGGCTGTCGGGCGACGTGGAGGATGCTGTCGCGTTCTATGTCTCGGTCTTCAAGAACTCCCGGGTCGTAGGTATCAGCCGTTGTCCCGACGGTTCGCACTCCCATGCCTGGAACGCAATGACCGCAACGGTATGTCTCGATGGACAGGACGTGATGCTCCTGGGCGGCGGGTCTTTGTACAGGCCGCCCGAGACATCACAACTGCTTGTTCGCTGCGCCGACCAGGCCGAGGTCGACTACTACTGGGAGCGGTTGCTGGCGGGAGGCGGCGAGGAAAGCGCCGGTGGCTGGTTGAAGGATCGCTTCGGGGTTTCCTGGCAGGTAGTACCGGACGCGCTGATGGAGTTGCTTCTCGACCCGGACCCCCAACGGGTAGCGCGCGCAACTGAGGCGATGACAAAGATGAAAAGAGTTGACATCGCCAGGCTGCGTGAGACCGTGAGCCGGCCGGACGCTGTCCCAGCCTAGCTGCCCGTTCGGCGGCACGCCACTATCGATCGGCTGACTGCGCCCTCCCCTCCCGTTTGCCCCAGCGCGGGTGCCGTGGTTATACCTATGACTACCGGCAGATAGCGCGGTGGGCAGCGGCTTGACTGCTTCACGAGTGGGCTCTAGAATCCGCCCATGAGACCATCGAAGTTGAACCTGCTCACACACATCCTCATGCCTGCGATAGTCCTGGTAGCGTTGCCCGTCACTGGCTGCAGGGCCGGTCAGGCCAAAGACGTTGCCGGGATGTGGCAGGGCACGCTCAAAGTGCCCGGTGCGGAGCTCCGCGTTGTGTTCCACCTCAGCAAGGCCGAAGACGGCAGACTGTCCGCAACCCTCGACAGCCCGGACCAGGGTGCCACCGGCATTCAGGTTGATGACTGTTCATTCAGCAACGGCAAGCTGAAGCTCACGGTCAAGAGCATCGCCGGCGGGTTCGAGGGAACTCTCAAGGGCGACAGCGCCATCGAGGGCACCTGGACCCAGGGCGGCGCGTCCCTGCCGCTGGTGCTCAAGCGGATCGAGAAAGTCGAGGAAGCCAGGCGACCGCAGGAACCGAAGCCCCCCTACCCTTATAAGGAAGAGGAAGTCACAGTCGATAACAAGGCGGCGGGCATCACGCTGACGGGAACTCTGACCGAACCCGACTCGGGCGGACCGTTTCCCGCGGTTGTCCTCATCACCGGATCCGGTCCGGAGAACCGCAACGAGGAGGTCTTTGGGCACCGGCCGTTCCTGGTTCTTTCTGACTACCTGACCCGGCAGGGAATCGCCGTGCTCCGCTGCGACGACCGCGGAGTCGGCAAGTCCACCGGCGACTACAAGACCGCGACTACCGCAGACCTCGCCACCGACGCAAAGGCGGAGTTCGAATATCTCAAGACGCGCAAGGACATCGACCCGAAGCGCATCGGTCTGCTCGGCCATAGCGAAGGTGGCATCATCGCGCCGATTGTGGCGAACCAGGCCCCGGACGTCGCGTTCGTCGTTCTGATGGCCGGAACCGGACTGCCGGGGGATTCGGTCCTGATGCTGCAGTCGTACCTTGTCGCCAAGGCCGAAGGCGCATCCGACTCGGTACTGGCCAGAGGCGCGCAGAACGAACGCGCGCTCCTCGACCTCGTACTGACCGAACCCGACACCGCGGTGGCAGCCGCGAAACTGCGGCCGCTGCTCAAGGAAATGATGGCACAAATGACACCGGCCGACAGCCAGCAGGTAGACGCCTCCGAGCAGGCAGCCGGGCAGCAGATCAAACAGGTGCTCAGCCCATGGTTCCGCTACTTCCTGAGCTACGACCCGCGCCCCGCACTGATGAAATTGAAGCAGCCCGTTC
>JAFGRF010000336.1 GCA_016935295.1 Caldifarciminota bacterium
GCACCCAGCTCGATGCGCGAGCCAGCGTCAATCTGCGAGACCCCGAGTTGCAGGCACTCGCGCCGGATCTCCGGCGATTCGCGCGCGGTCAGAATCATACCCGTGTAGGGAACGCTCAGGCGCAGAACCGCAACCAGCTTCTTGAAGTCCTCATCCGAGACGAAGTGCGACCGGTCGAGCTTGACGTTCGAGGCCAGGTTCACGCGTGGGAAGCTGATGGTGTGCGGCCCGACGCCGCACGCCTCTTCGAGGTGAATGGTATGGGCAAGCAGCCCCATCACCTCAAACCGCCAGTCATAGAGCCCGAACAAGGCGCCGATACCGACGTCGTCCACGCCCGCCTCCATCGCCCGGTCGTGCGAGGTCAGGCGCCAGGCGTAGTCGCCCTTGCGCGTATTCGCTGGGTGCATTGCCCGATAGGTCGGGTGGTGGTAAGTCTCCTGGAAAACCTGGTACGTCCCGATGCCCACGGCCTTCATCGTTCTGTATCCCTCGACGTCGAGCGGCGCGGCGTTGATGTTGACGCGCCGAATCTCGCCCTTGCCGACCTTGGTCGAGTAGACGATGCTGACGACGCGAGCCATCTCCTCGGGCGGGTAGTCCGGGTGCTCGCCCCAGACCAGAATCAGTCGCTTGTGCCCCTGACCTTCGAGCGCAGTCAGCTCGGAGCGGAGTTCCTCGTCGGTCAGCGTCTTCCGTACCGCGTCGCGGTTGGAGCTTCTGAACCCGCAATACGCGCAGTTGTTGATACACTTGTCGCCGACGTACAGCGGCGCGAACAGCACGATGCGGTTGCCGTAGACTTCGGTCTTCAACTTCCGGGCTGCGGCAAACACCTCCTGCCACAACTCGGGGTCCTTGATGGCAAGCAGTGCCGCGGTCTCCTCCGGCTCCAGCCGCTTCTTCGACAGCGACTTGGCCAGTATCTCACGCACGCGCGCCTGGTTCGGCCTGGCCGCCGCCAGCGTCTCCTCAATCTTCCGGTCGTCGATGAAATCGTTCTGGCTCTTGACTTCGCTCATGTCGCATCCTCGTTCTGCGCTCCAGCTTCTAGCTTCTCGCCTCTAGCTTCGACCGCTGCATCGCTTCCGTTCTTCTTCCTCAGCGCCGCTTTGACGCTCACCCCCGGTATCGCGCCCAACTTCCCGGTCATGGCACCGATCTCGTCGTTCGAACCATCGACTATGACGGAGATAACCGAGAGACTCCGTTCCCGATAGGGAATGCCCATCCGCCCGACGAGGATCCGGGCGTACTCGCTCAGTATCTGGTTCACCCTGGGCGCGGTATCGAGCCGGTTCTCGACGAACACGGCGACTACGCCCAGGCGGTGTTCACGGACAGCATCTGACTCGTTCATGGTCATTACCTCTAAGTTAGGAGTTGGCGAAAATGGGGACTGTACCGGATTGCGGTCGCGTCCTCGCGACCGCGGGCTGTCCCCGTTTTCGCCATCTACTGCTACCTAGTAACGCTTGACTGCTAACTAATCTCAGATGAAGCGTTCCCTCAAGACTCAGGCCTGAGAAGTTAGCAGTTAGCGGTTAGGTGTTAGAGCCTGAACCGTTGGCTGCTAACTGCTCACTCCTAACTGCTAACTGGCCTCGGGGCCCTGGTCCTGGAATGGCTTCAATTCTGATTCCTCCGGGCCGGCATAGCCTGCCCGTCAGACGCAGGAATGGTAGCAGGAAAAGCCCCATGGGTCAAACGGAACGGAGGTGGTCTACTGGTCCCGGGGTCTTGTGGAAGCATGAACCCAAACCAAGATGGAGGCGTCTCCGAGAACTCGGGTGTCGCGGTCAGGGTCGCGGCCGAGGTCGGACTGCAAGTCATCGTCGAAACCGCCGCGCGTGTCGCCATGGAAATCGCGCTGGTATTGGCAACGAGATTCAGACAGCAAACCGCCGGACACGTGACCGCAACAATCCTCTCCCGAACCGGCGTCCGAATCGATACGACAATCGGACTGTGAGTGGCGGCCAAAGTCACGCCGACAATGCCCGTCCAGAAGCCCTTCCGAGTCGCATTCCGAACCGCCTCCCGAACCGTCCCGGGAACGGTTCCCAAGGCGATACCCAGAGCGACCACTTATGCAAGCAGTCAGGCATCTAATAGCTTGATTGTAAGTTACTTAGTGAATTCGGCCTTGGCCTAAACGCATCAAGATTGGCCGACTGTCGTTTCTCCTGGGTCTAGCGCAGAAAATGCGGACTGAACGGTCCGCCCTCGGGCCTGGCAGGACAGTCCAGATTCTCTGTCCTGCCAACGCCGTCTCCGACCTACCGCGTGACGACGATCTTCCTGATTCCGGCTCCTCCCTCCTCACGCCTCTCTCCTCCCTCCTTCAGGAAGTACACCCCCGGCGCCAGCGCCCGCACGTCGTTCGCACCCGGCGCTAGGTCCATCACCTTGCGACCGGTCGCGTCGAGAAGCACGCATGACGCTCCACGCATCATGCTCGACGCCGGAATGCGAAG
Source organism: Caldifarciminota bacterium (assembly GCA_016935295.1). Classification (GTDB taxonomy): domain Bacteria; phylum Hydrothermota; class Tepidihabitantia; order Tepidihabitantales; family Tepidihabitantaceae; genus UBA2258. The sequence continues at coordinate 2,478 of JAFGRF010000336.1, forward strand.
GACGCCTAGGATCATGGTTGGGAGCGGCGTGGCGCGCGCGACTTGAGGCTTGAAGCTCTCCCCAATCCCGGTCACCGACGAATCCCGAATCACGGAGACAGTGGAGCTCTGCTGGTTCGCGATGTAGACCCGGTGCTGAATCGGATTCAAGGCGAGGGCAAAGGGAGTGCTGCCGACTGTGATAGTAGCGACGACCGTGTTGATGCCTCCGTCGATGACCGAGACGCTACCGCCGCCGCCATTCGCGCAATAGACCTTGTTGTAGACCGAGTCGTAGATTAGCCCTCGGGGACGGTGTCCGACCGCGACCGTCTTGATGACGGTATCGGAAGCCGCATCAATAACCGTGACGTTATCGCTGCTGAAGTTCGCGCAATAGACCTTGTCGTCGGTCGGGTTGTATGCCAGCGCCATGGGCCCGCCTCCGACCGTGATTGTCTTGATGACCGTGTCAGAAGCCCCGTCGATCACCGTGACGCTCCCGCCGGCGAAGTTGGCGCAGTAGACCTTGTTGCCGGTCGGATTGTCCAGAAGAGCCCAAGGCGTGCCTCCGACCGCAACGGTCTTGATGACCGAATCCGTCGCCGCATCAATCACCGTAACGTTGCTGCTGCCGCTGTTCGCGAAGTAGATCTTGTTGTTGGTCCGGCTGCAGACCGGCCCAAGTGGGGCACTCCCGACCGTGACTGTCTTGATGACCGTATCGGCTACCCCGTCGATGACGGTGACGTTGCTGCCGTTCTGATTGGCACAATAGACCTTGCCGGTCGAATCGCAAGTCAAACCAACCGGGTTGTCTCCGACCCTTATGGTCTTGAGCACGATGCTCGTGTCGCCGGCAATCACCGTGACGGTATCGTTTCCAGGATGCGCGCAGTAGACTTTGTTGTTGGCCGGGCTGTAGACAATGGCCCGCGGGTCCAAACCGACAGGGTAGTTGACAACCGGAATCGTCGCGATGACCGCGTTCGGATCACCGGCAATCACCGTCACGTTGTCGCTCGTCTGATTGGCGCAGTAGACCTTGTTCCCGGCCGAGTTGTAGGCCAGACCGGATGGACCCGCTCCGGTCGGCAGATTGGTCTCAAGCCACTGCGCATTCGCGACCGGCGCGGCCAATATGCATGCTACACACAGCAGAGTGCCAGCCTTCACTGTTCCTCCCTACTTCGCAATCACAACCTTGTGCAAGTCAGAAGCCGATCTTCCGTCATCGGTCCTCAGTCCTCTGACGAAATACACCCCCGGCGCCAGCGCACGCACATCATTCGCGCCGGGCTTCAGGTCCATCACCTTCCGCCCGCTGATGTCGAGCAGAACACCTTTCGACGTTCGCTCGGCGATACTGGCCGGTTCGTAGAGAAGCACCCGTCGCACGACCGTCGCCGCGGGCGCGGTCATCACTGGCAAGCCATCAGGCGACTCGATCCCGGCGCGGGTCGTATCTCTGATGGCGGACAGGCTGGAGCCAGAAGCGTTTCCCACGAACATCCGGCGGACGGCTGGAGCATATGCCATCGCCACTGGGTCGTCCCCAACCCAGATCCTTGCGACCACGCTGTCTCGCCCGCAGTCCAAGACGGCCACGTCATCGGTCAGCGTGCTGAAGCAATACACTCTGTCCCCGATCGAGTCATAGCCCACCGACGATGGCCGCACCGGAAGGTCGAGACTGGCCACTGGCGTCTGCGTGCCGCAGTCGATCACCGTAACATCGGGACTCCCGCTGTTCACGCAGTAGAGCCTGTTGCGGCGCCAGCTGTAGACCAGCGTCTTCGGCATGCCGCCGACTGGAATGACGCTGATGACCTGTAGGGTCGCCCCGTCGATAACGACGACCGAATCGTCGGACCGGAGAGCGCAGTAGACCAGGTTGGCAGCGGGAATCAGGAGCAGGTCAGTCGCACGCCCACCGACTGGTATGCTCGCGATTACTGTGTCAGCGGCCGCGTCAATAACAACAACGTGCTCATCAAACCCGGTTGCGCAGTAAACCCGGCCTCTGGCAGGGTCCGCTACCATATCCAAGGCGGCAAACCCCAACTTCGCGCCGACGCTCTCAGCCTGCAGATTTATGGCAGCCACCCCGCTGTCGTACGAACCACACCAGACTTTGTGCAGAACGGTGTCCGGACAGAGCAGATCCGGAGCGAAACCCACTCTGACGGTCGCCGTCACGCTGTCCCCATTGCAGGCGATGATACTGACAGTGGAATCACCGGTGTTGCCACAACAGACGAGCCCCAGGGGCCGCTCGTAGGCCAGTGCGACCGGCTTCTGCCCTACTGGGACCGAACCGAGAACCAGGTTCTGCGTTCCGCTGACGACCGCAACCGTGGCCTCGTCCCGACCCGCGCAGTACACCTTGTGCGACGACTTCGCCCAGCACACTGCAGCAGGCGTGAAGTCGAGCAGGACACGGTCTTCTACCTGTCGCTCGGCCGGGTCGAAGACCGTCACCATGTTGTTCTCCAGGTACACCCGATTGCGGGTCGGGTTGTAGCACATGGCCGTCGGCACGCTTCCGACCGCGACCTTGGCGCAGACTGAATCGCCCTGCCCATCGATCGCGACTAGTGTATCGGAGTAGCGCAGGCTGCACCACACCAGGTTGTCGGTAGAGTCGAACACCGTCGCAGTCACTGTCTTCGACATCTGCACACTGGCAATCAACGAATCTCCGTAGCCGCAGACTATGTTGACGTCGCGTCCGGCGGGGCAATATAGCTTGTTGGTCAGTGGGTTGTACGATACGGGCACGTCGTCGCCCGGCCCGGCCACGCGACCGCAGATGCTGTCACCATGAGCGTCGATGATATCCACGTAGCCGCTGTAGCCATGGCAGTACACCTTGCTGCTCACACGATTGTAGATAAGAGCACGCGGCCCGTAGCCGACCGGGATGCCACTGACGATGCTGTCCGCGCCGCAGTCGATCACGAGCACGTCCGCCGCTAAAGTCGACGCAACGAACACCTTGTTCTCGGTGGGGGCACAGCACGCGGCCGAGCCCAACAGCTCGTCGGGCATGCACAGCATCCTGACAAGAGAGTCGCTCGCGGCATCGATGACGAGCAGGCATGGTATGGTATCGTATGATGGTACGTAAACCCGATTCACGACCGGGTTGTAGCAGATGCTGGTCGCGTAGGCCTTTGTGATGTGCCTGAGTTCTCGGCCGGTCGCGCCGTCAAGCACGTATACGGTGTTACCGTAGAGCCCGCCGATCCAGTAGACCTTGTTGACCGGTGAGGCGTAGCACGCAGAACCGAAGTGGTTGGCGGGAGCGTGGTCAGTCAGCCGATTCGAGAGACCATCGATCACCGCAAGCCCATTCTCGCAGGCTGTGAATAGGAGGTTGTTGCCCGGGTTGTAGAGCATTGTGCCGGGACTCCCGAACCCGCCCAGCGAATCCGGCAGAAGCAGTGTCTTCTCCAACCACTGCCCGCTGACTGCCGACAGGCAGCAGCAGACGGCCAACAGCACCGCCAAGGGGCACGCGGCCCGGTTGTGGGTGAGGGCGATACGGTTGTGCGGACAGCGGACACGGCGGTCGTTCACAGCACCTCCTTTGGGCAAGCCCGGACTGTGACCCTGCTGGTTACGTACTATTATACTCCCGCTCGGACGCTGTCAACAGCCGCTGCAAGAGGCAGGGGTCAAGGACTCAAGGATTCCAGGGGTCCAGTGTCGGAACCTTCTGCACAACCTAAGGATGTTCTCCGCCTCGACAGCATTCTCTTTGTGCCTTTGTGTCTCGGTGGTAGGGGTCCGGGTCCCCGGTTCTACGCGGCGGGCTCGGGCTTCGGAGCTGAGGTCTGGAAGGCGACGCGCGGTCAGGCCGCTACGAACTGGCGGACCTCGACCTGAGTGCCGTTGCGTGCAGTCTGCTCCGCTTCTTTGAGGAGCTTGTCCGCAACGGTGGAGTCCACGTAGTCCTCGCCGCAGTTGGGGCAAACCTGTGCGGGGACTCCCCTGAACACGATGGTCAGACCATCGCGTTCGAGGGTCACGGTAGCCGTTCCCGGCCGAGTCTCAGCCTGTTTGCAGACAACACATTTCATAGCACTTTCCTCTTGAAGCCGGGGTCCCATTGAACCGGATCCGGCTCGTATGCAGTCACGACTATCAGTATACCGTGTTCACCATCTTCGGCAACAACCACGTGTAGCGGCCTGTTTCCGATCCAGCCAAGGAGGAGTTTGCTTGGGTACGGCTTGTCGTCCGGATAGGCTTGAATCACCTCACCCTGAGCAACAACGGCGCGGACCTCTGCCACGTCTATCTTGCGCTGGAACATACGCGTCAGCGCGTGGACACGAAAGATGAGCCGCTCCGCGTTCATCGACGCGTCAGCATATCTGGAGCGCAGACGATGTCAATCGGCGGCCGAGGCGCGCGGGCTACTCGGCTTTCGGCACGGAAGTCTGGAAGGCTACGATGTCACCGACCTGGGTACGGGTAGCGGCGATGGTTCCGACTGGCAACTCCAGCGTTTTCACACCGCGCCAGGACCAGGCCATGCCCCAGGGCTTCACGTTCCGCTTCAGCCCTACCACACGGTTCTTCTTGTCGAGGAAGACCACATCTATCGGGAAACGCATGAACCACATATGGATTGATGAGCAGGGGTCAATCAGCATTCCCTGCTCCGGGCGCAAGCCGTCCCGCCCGAGCAACCCCTTGGTGCGCGCGCCGAACGACTTGGCGACTTCCAGCTCGGAAGCAATCGCCACGCCCTTGGTGACGTTGACCGCGGCAGTGTTCGGTTTCTCGTGTGCGACCACAGGTGAGTTCAGAATATCTGCGACACCAGCCATGTCAAAGGACAGAGAGGAAAGGAGTGAAAGTGGTGAACTCCTGCGTTCGTACCAGGGACTTGTTGACTGCGACCGTGGCATCGCCATACTGACGGACTTGGAAACGTACGTCAGTGTCTTGCCGCTCCGCCGCGTGGCACCGGAGGCAGGCGCGTCGGTCGGCGCCAAGGCTTTGAACCTCGCGGCCCTGATGCGGGCACGCCTGCCTGTACCGGAGGGCTTTGTCGTAACGGCTGAGGCGTACCTAGCGCACGTCTCCACTCTCGAACTCGGGCCGCTTCAGCGCGCACTGTCGGACAGGAGTCGCAGAGGCCAACGCCTGGCCGCAATCCGAGAGATCATCACTTCGGGGAAGCTGGCCAGAGACACGGCAGCCGGGATCC
>JAFGRF010000337.1 GCA_016935295.1 Caldifarciminota bacterium
ACATCCTCCGTCTCAAACCCCGGGTCATTATTGCCTGGTGCGTGTTTCAGCACAAGCCGGGCCGACCACCGTATTTCCTGGACTACAAGCCGCTCGAGTTCACCCCGACGGGCAACAGGGACGCCGATGTGGATGCGTTCACCCGGGCGATCGCCGCTGCGCTCCACGACGTGATCCGCAGGTATCCAGACCAGTGGCTGGTATTCGATGCCAGCTGGCAGCAGCAGCCGTGATTGCCTTCGAGCCGGTCCCCTGCGAGCGGGACAGAAGGACCGACAATCCGGCCAGGGCCTCTGCCCGGGCCGTTGACCACCGTCGCCGACATGACCGGGGATAGAAAACGCCGGTCCTCGGTAACGTGGCTGATGCCCCTCGGCACCATCATTCAGTTCATGCTGCCGCGTTGGGTCATGGTGCGGCTCGCGCGCGTCGTCGGAAACCTATACTATCACTTCAACCGCAAAGGCCGGGAGAAGTTCATGGACAACTGCCGCCACGTCCTCGCTCCGGGCACGCCCGAATCAGAGATCCGCGCGGCCGCCCGGCGCCTGTTCTTCCACTACATTCTGAACGTCCTCGACCTGGTGCGAGTCCCGGTCATGAGACGCAGGGTCACGGCCATGGTCGAGTTTGACTCACGCGAGGCAGATCGAGTGGTTGCACTAAACCGCGGCGTCGTCGTAGTCACCGGCCACCTCGGCAACCACGAACTCGCCGGCGTGTTCATGGCCGCCAACGGCTATCCGATGTCCGCGGTGGTTGAGCCGGTGCCCGGCGGGTGGGCTGAGACCTACAACCGCTATCGCAGCGCCACAGCGATGGAGACGATACCCATTCCGAATCGAAAAACCATGATCAGGGCCTTGCGGCAGCGCCGTATGCTCGCGCTCGTGTCTGACCGCGACCTGACCGGCAACGGCCTGCTCTGCCCGGCTTTCGACTCCCATCGCTACTACCCGAGGGGCGCGGCGGCCTACTCTCTGCGTTTCCGCGCCCCGGTGGTTGTTGCGGGTCTGGTCTTCCAGCACGAACCGGGACGTCGACCCTATCGCATGGTCTACAAGTCAGTGGATTTCACTCCGACCGGGGATGCGAGTTGCGACGTGGCCGCGCTCACCCGCCTGATAGCCGCCGAGTTGAACGATCTGATTCGCAGGTTTCCCGACCAGTGGCTGGTATTCAAAGGAGCATGGCAGCAGCAGCCATGAAGATCAGGGTCAGACGTCTTGTCGACGTTCCTCTCCCCTGCCGCCAGACCGACGGTTCGGCAGGCTTTGACCTGCATGCGGCCGAAGAGATAGTAGTACCGGCACACGGGTATGCATCGGTCGGGACCGGCCTCGCAATAGAACTGCCGAAGAAGGCCGAGGCGCAGGTGCGGCCTCGGTCCGGACTGGCTGCGAAGCATGGCATCGGGATTCTCAACGGTCCCGGTACCGTCGATTCCGACTACCGGGGCGAAGTCAGGGTCGTCCTCTTCAACGCTTCGGACCGGGACCACAAGGTCAACTGCGGCGACCGCATCGCCCAGCTCGTCTTCAGCGTCCTTGCCGACGTCGAACTGGTCGAAGCTGATTCGCTGTCCCAGACCAGCCGCGGCCCCGGCGGCTTCGGCCATACCGGGCAATGACGAGCGACTCTGGACCCTGGACTTGAGACAAGAGACGACGGACCGACTGCGAATCTGCCTAGTGTCGGCCGCATATCGGCCCTACCCTTCCGGCGTAAGCGAACACGTCCACCATCTTGCCGCAGCCCTGCGCGACCTCGGCGAGGACATCAGCATCCTGACCACGTCGTACCGCGGGTTTGGAGAGAACCTGGACTCACTGCCCGTCACCAGATTCGGTCGCGCACTGCTCATCCCGATGAATCGCTCGTATGCGACCCTGCCGGTCGGCCTCCGCATGTCGAGCCAGGTCAAGCACTTCCTCGCCGAAGGTAGATTCGACATCGTCCACTGCCACGGGCTCTTCTGGCCGGAGATATCGTACTGGGCCATCCGGCACAGCCGGTCAGTCAACCTGATCACGTTCCTGACCGCCGGGTTCAAGATCCACACCACCGGGGCAGGTCTCTTCCGGACCCTGTTCAGGAACCAGCTCACGAAAATCCACGGCCGCATCGCCATCTCCCGGCGCGCGCGCCAGGCAGCAGAGCCGTACATCCCCGGCGAGTTCCGGATAATCCCCTGCGGCATCGACCTGGACAGGTTTCGGCCACGGACTTCGGACGGACACAGGTCGCACGCCGGTCGCGTGCTCTTTGTCGGCCGGCTCGACGAGCGGAAGGGTCTTGAGGTTCTCCTCCAGGCCTTCCCGGCCGTGATCAAATCGGTGCCCGGTGCACGCCTGTCCGTCGCAGGCTCGGGTCCGATGGAGCGGCAGGCACGCAGAATCGCGAAAGAATTCGGCATCGGCGGCGCAGTCGAGTTCCTCGGTCCAGCCCGGCCTGATGACCTAGCCGGCATATACGCGGGCTGCGACGTCTACTGCGCACCTTCCCTGGGTGGCGAGACTCTCGGCATCGTCCTGCTTGAAGCCATGGCCAGCGGCGCACCGGTCGTCGCCTCGCGCATCCCCGGCTACGACGAAACGGTCCGAGACGGGGTCGACGGCATCCTGGTTCCGCCCGCTGACCCCGACGCACTGGCCGAGGCCCTGGTCAGCCTTCTAACCAATGAGCAACGGCGCAGGGCATTGACCGCGGCCGGACTCGATCGTGCGCATGAGTATGCCTGGCCCAAGGTGGCGCAGCGGACTCTCGATTTCTACCGGGAACTTATCACCGATCCGGGGTCAAGGGTTCAGGGGTCCGAGGGTTGACCTCCGCGGTCCCTGTCGGACAGCAACGGCCTGAACCCTTGGACCCTTGGACCCTGGAACCCTTCTTCCGAGAGGGCGTCGGTGAGCTTCTTGAACTGCTCACCGCTGAGTACTTCGGCTCGTGCGGCTGGCTGGATTCCCGCCCGCTCCAGGCAGGCCACCGCAGCATCCCGGGTCAGGCTCAGGCCCGCCACCAGGTTGTTGGCAATCGTCTTGCGGCGCTGGGCGAAACAGACCTTGACCACGCGGCGGAACAGCTCCTCGTCCGGTACGTCGTACAGCGGCTGCTCACGCCGGGTCAGGCGGAACGAAGTGGACACCACGTCGGGCCTGGGTTTGAAGCTCTCCGGCCTGATGTTGAAGAGCCGCTCTCTCAGGACCATACGGTCGAAGAAGACCGAAAGAGCCCCGTACGCTTTGGACCCGGGTAGGGCGACCACCCGGTACGCAAACTCCCGCTGGGTCGTGAGCACGGCCACATCCCAGGCTTCGAGCGACTCCAGAAGCCTGAAGAGAATCTGCGATGAGAGGTTGTAAGGCAGGTTGCCCATGACCTTGAGATGGCGAAGCGACCGGAGGTCGAATCCCATGAAGTCGGCCTGAACGACCTCGAGGTTTCTGCCGCCCTGCATCTCGGCCCGCAGTCCCTCGGCCAGGCGCTCGTCGATCTCTACCGCGATGACCTTGGCTGCGAGGGTCACGAGCCGCCGCGTCAGCATTCCCTTGCCCGGTCCGACCTCGAGCACGGTGTCGCCCGGTCGCACGCCGAGGGCCGCCACCAGTTCGTCGGCTACGGGTTCATAGGTAAGGAAGGACTGCCCGAGCGCCTTGCGGGGACGGAGGTGTTTCACCAGTCAGGATTCAAGGAGTCGAGGGTCGGTTTCGGACACTGGAGTCCTTGATTCCTGGACCCCTCGATTCCTCTATTGTCAGATGCGGAAGCAGCGCAGGGCGTTCTCACGCGTCAGGTCGGCGACCTCGACCGAGGTGATTCCGAGTACCTGAGCGAGCTTCTCCACGGTCAGCCTTATCATCGCCGGCTCGTTGCGTTGACCGCGGTTCGGTACCGGAGTCAGGTACGGCGCATCGGTCTCGACCATCAGCCGGTCACGGGGAATCATCTTCACAATCTCCTCATGGCGCTCCTCGCCATAGGTGACATTGCCGGCGAAGGAGACATACATGTGCTTCTCCACTGCCCACTCCGCCAGCTTCTTGTCAGACGGGAAGCAGTGCAGAACCCCGGAATAGTACCCATGCTCGTCGATAATTCCCCGGGCACGGCCCGCCGCATCACGGATGTGGACGATCATCGGCAGGTCCAGCATCCTGGCCAGCTCGACCTGGGCGTGGAAGGCAGTCTCCTGATTGCCGCGCGATGAGATACCGCGGAAGAAGTCCAGTCCGATCTCGCCGATTGCCTTCACCTTGGACTCGATGCACATGTCCTTGAGCGCCTGCACGTCCCAGGAGCGGAACTGGTCGGCCTCGTGCGGGTGCACGCCTACCGCGCAGTAGAGACCCTCGCGGTTGCGGCACAGGGCGACTGCCTGCTTACTGTCCGGCACGCTCTGGCTTGCGACCATAATCCAGCGCACGCCGGCGCTGTGCGCCTGCTTGAGGACGGCCGGCAGGTCAGACGCGAACTGGCCGTCGGTCAGATGGCAGTGCGAATCAAATATCTTCAGGCCTTCGGGATTGTCCTTGGAACGACGCGACATGCTACAGAAGCCCCAAGCTCCCAGCCTCAAGCTTCAAGCTTCGGCCGTCCCGGCTGGTGGCTTGAGGCTTGCGGCTTGCGGCTCTCATCACGACACCGGTGTTCCGGGAGCGATATCGCGGTCGGGCACGAGCAGGGCCATGCCGTCCGGGTTAACTGCGGCGAGCAGCATGCCGTTCGACTCGACTCCGCGAATCACGGCCGGTGCCAGGTTGCAGACGACCACAATCGACTTGCCAACCAGCTCCTCCGGCTTGTACGCGAGCGCGACTCCGGCCACAATCTGCCGCTGCTCGCTTCCGAGGTCAATCTGTAGCTTGAGTAGCTTGGTCGCGCCCGCGACTGCTTCCGCGCTCAGGACCTTCGCGACCTTCAATTCCACCTTCTTGAAATCGTCAAATGCTATCACGCTCTCCTCCTTCGGCTTGGGGCTCTCCGTCTGCGGCTCCTGCTTCCCCAGCTTGTCGACCTGCACCTGGATGACCGAGTCCTCGATCTTGTTGAACAGTATCTCTGCCGGGCCCAGTTCAACGGGCAAAGCCGGCTTCCCGGCATCATCCCATCCCCGTTCCGGACTCTGGACTCTGGACTCTGAACTCTGGACTCGGTCATTTCCCCATAGCAGTTCTGCCATCTTCCGGCTGGTGAAAGGCAGGAACGGGTAGAGCAGCACCTCGAGCGACGAAACCAGCCGCATGCAGACGTTCATGGTCCGGTCGCACTTCGCCCGGTCCTGCCTGAATGTCCGCCACGGCGCCTCATAGTCGAAGTACCGGTTGCCGAGTGCCGGCAACGTCATCACCTCGCGCGCCGCGTCCTTGATCTGGTAGCGGTCAATCATGCCTCCGAGCCTGGTCGGCGCCTCCGCAATCGCCTTCAGCACTTCAAGGCTCTGCGCATCATCCGGGATTGCCTCCGGCACGCGGCCTGAGTAGTTCTTCTTGACAAAGACCGCGACCCGGTTCACGAAGTTGCCCAGCACGTTAGCCAGCTCATTGTTATTCCGCGCCTGGAAGTCACGCCAGGTGAAATCCACGTCCCGGTTCTCGGGCAGGTTCACGGCCAGCGCGTAGCGCAGCGGGTCGGCCCCGAACTCCTTCTGGTAGTCGGGCAGCCACACCGCCCAGTTGCGCGAGGTCGAAATCTTCTCGCCCTCGAGATTCAGGAATTCATTGGCCGGGATGTCGGCCGGCAGCACCCACTGCTCGTGCGCCATCAACATCGCGGGCCAGACAATGGCGTGGAAGACGATGTTGTCCTTGCCGATGAAATGGACGAGCTTCGTCTTCTCATCCAGCCAGTAGTCCTTCCACCGGTCCGGCCGGCCGATGCGCTCGGCCCACTCCTTGGTGGACGAGATGTACCCGATGGGCGCGTCGAACCAGACGTACATCACCTTGCCCTTGCCCTCCGCGAGCGGCACCGGCACGCCCCAGGGCAGATCCCGCGTGATCGACCGGTCCTCCAGACCCCGGTTGAACCAGCCCTCGCAGAACCGCTTCACGTTCGGCTTCATGTTCGGCTTGGACCCGACCCACTCCTTGAGCCGGTCGGCGAACTTCGAGAGCGCGAAGAACCAGTGGGTAGTTTCGCGCACTTCAGGCGTGGTACCGCAGGTCTTGCAGCGCGGATTGATCAGGTCGAACGGCTCGATCCACTCGCCGCAGGCCTCGCACTGGTCGCCCCGCGCACCCTCGGACTTGCAGTTCGGGCACGTCCCTTCCACGTAGCGGTCGGCGAGGAACATCCGGCACGACGGACAATAGAGCTGCCGCGTGGTCTTCGGCTGCAGATAGCCCTTCTTGTAGACCTCGAGGAAGAAATCCTGCGCGGTCCGGTGATGCACGGGCAGCGAGGTCCGGGAGTAGTTGTCGAACTCCATCCCGAACTCCTCGAACGAGCGCTTGATTGAAGGATGGTAGCGGTCGATGACCTGCTGCGGTGTCAGCCCGGCTGCCTGCGCGGCCAGGGTGATACCGACCCCGTGCTCATCCGAACCGCAGATGTAGACAACGTCCGAGCCCTTCAGACGGTGGTACTTGACGTAGATGTCGGCGGGCAGGTAGGCACCGGCGAGGTGACCGAAGTGGAGTTCCCCGTTCGCGTATGGCAACGCGCTTGTCACCAGTATTCTCAAGGCGCTAAGGATACACCCCTCGATACTGATGTCAAGCGCACAGGCAGCGGAGGAAATCGGCAGCGGATTCCCGCCCGCTTTCGAGACCGAGCCCTCACGGAATCGGCGCGGCGACGTTGAAGACGTCGGTACGGAAGGCCTGGAGCACGGCCTCTTCCGAGGCGTCGGTCCGATGACCGGCTGCTCGGCTCTGCGTCGGG
>JAFGRF010000338.1 GCA_016935295.1 Caldifarciminota bacterium
ATATGTGGAGTGGCAGCAGCGCCAGGATTCAGGTCAAGCGAAGCTTGACCTCTGAAAGGGCCACGGGCTCTGCCCGTGGGTATCTACATTCGCATCGGTCTTGAACAGGTAGATGTCCGATGCTTGCTCCGTCGTCCCGGTCGCAACGTACCCTCCATCTGATGTCTGTATGACTGAGTTGGCCACCATGCTGCTGAAGGTCTTGAGTTGCGGTTGCTCCCCGAGAAAGTCAACCTTCAGCAGCGTCCTGGTCCCAATGATGTACCCGCCGTCCGAGGTCCGGCGCAGAGACAGTTTCTCATCGTTCTGTCCGAAGCCGTAAGAGATATTGTACGCGTGCCTCCATCTGACGTCCCCGCTGCCGTCGGTCCTCCACAGCATGACGCCGCTGTCGCTGAAGCCCTCCCCCGCGACGACCGTATAGGCAGTGTCGTCAACGCTGACCACAGACCAGGCATTCGCGGAGACATCGTTCGCAAGACGGGACTGCCAGAGCTCGTTCCCCGAAGTGTCGGTCTTGACAATGCATGGGTCCCAGTGGCCGGCCGACACATCCGCGGCTGCGGACCCGGCCAGTATGAACCCGCCGTCTGATGTCTGAACGACTGACGTCCCCCTCATTCCGCCGACCCCCTTGAAAGTCCTCACCCACTGGCTGTTTCCGGATGCGCCTAGCTTGACCAGCAGGATCGCGTCTCCCGGGGTGCTGTCCGGAGAGCTGGTTGAGCCGACTGCAATGTAGCCGCCATCGAATGTCTGCTGGACGCAGTAGCCTTCTGCATAGTCCCACCCCGCAAAGGTCCTCGTCCATTCCACCGGCGGCGTGGATCGCGATGGCAGGCGGGGCGCCGGAGCTAGGAACAGGCAGGCCGACATCAACGCCGTGGTCATGCGAAGCTGGATCCTCGGGTGACCATCTGAATCAGAGGTAGATGCGAAGTGCACGGTTACGGAGACAGGTTATGGTGAAGGAAGTAAATGTCAAGCGCAGGCAGGCGATTGGCGACCGAAGTTTGGATTCCGGGACATCTGCGTGATCTGCGAAATCTGTGGATGGCAGTCTCTGCGTCTCCGGTTCCTGGTCCTTCGTCCTGGCCATCGGCGTCCATCTGCGTTCATCTGCGGTTAGTCTCCTCGTCGGTTTCGTGCCTTTCGCGCTGTATCCTGCCTGCTGATTCCTGTATGCTTACTCCCCGTGCCTGAACTTCCCGACTGGCTTTCCGGGCTGAGCCCGCAGCAACAGCAGGCCGTCACGCACGGTGACGGGCCGTTGCTCATCATCGCGGGCGCCGGTACCGGCAAGACCAACACACTCGCTCATCGAGTTGCGTGGCTGATTCACCAGGGCGTGCGACCGGGACGGATCCTCCTGCTTACATTCACGCGCCGGGCCGCTCAAGAGATGCTCAACCGCGCTCAGGGAGTTACGAAGCAGGCGACCGCCAAGGTCTGGGGCGGCACGTTCCATTCGATGGCCAACCGGTTGCTCCGTACCTATGGCCGGGTCGTGGGGCTCTCGCCGGACTTCACCGTGATGGACGAATCGGATTCGGCCGACATGCTGGGGCTGATTCGGGCGCAAATGGGGCTCTCTTCGAAAGAGAAGCGGTTCCCGCGCAAGTCGACCATCCGTTCCATCTACTCGCGGGTCGTGAACTCGCGCGAGCCGCTCGCGGCAGTGCTCAAGAAGGAGTACCCGTGGTGCGTCGAGGCCGAGGAGGGGCTCAAGGCCATCTTCAATACCTACTCGAAGAGAAAGGCCGCCCGGCAGGTGCTCGACTACGACGACCTGTTGCTTTTCTGGAACCACGCGCTGGAGGACGCGACGGTAGCCGACGCGATGGCATCACGGTTCGACCACATTCTCGTGGACGAGTACCAGGACACGAACATCATCCAGGCCGAAATCCTGCAGCGGCTGCGGCAGAAGAACCACAACATCACGGTCGTGGGCGACGACTGCCAGTCAATCTACTCGTTCCGCGCCGCGACCATAAAGAACATCCTCGACTTCCCGGAGCAGTTCCCCGGCGCGACCGTCGTGACGCTCGAACAGAACTACCGTTCTATCCAGCCGATTCTCGACGTGGGCAACGCGGTGATGAAGCCCGCGCCGCACCGCTACACGAAGAATCTGACCGCCGTGCGCGAGGGGAAGCAGAAGCCGGTGCTGGTGACGTGCCGGGACGAGGACGAACAGGTGAAGGTGGTCTGCGACCAGATTCTGGAGCACCTGGAGCAGGGCATCAAGCTGCAACAGCAGGCGGTGCTGTTCCGGGCCGGGCACCACTCAGACCAACTCGAAATCGAGCTGGCCCGGCGCAACATTCCATTCCACAAGTACGGCGGCCTGAAGTTCCTTGAAGCCGCGCACGTGAAGGACCTGCTCGCTTTCCTCCGCATCCTCGAAAACCCGCGCGACGACATGAGCTGGTTCCGGGTGCTGGAGATGTTCGAGGGTGTGGGACCGCGGACGGCCGAGCGCTTCATGTCCGACCTCGAGGCGCGGACCTATGACCTCGCGGTGCTCGGGCAGATAACCATGCCACCGGCCGCGCACGACCAGTACCAGGAGCTGGCCGAGACCCTGCTCGCACTGCGCAAGGAAGAACTGCCCGTCGCGGTCCAGGTGGAGCGGCTGCGCCGTTTCTACGAACCCGTGCTGGCCGCCCTCTACGACAATCCGAAGCCAAGGCTGCGCGACCTCGAACAGCTTGAGGCGGTGGCCGCGCGGTACAAGTCGCGGGCCAACTTCATCTCGGACCTGACGCTCGACCCGCCGGCCTCGACCGCAGACCTGGCCGGCCCGCCGCACAAAGACGAGGACTGGCTGGTGCTTTCGACGATGCACTCGGCCAAGGGCTGCGAGTGGAAGGTCGTCTATGTCATCCACGCGGCCGACGGGATGATTCCTTCGGACATGGCGACCGATGACGACGACAGCGTCGAGGAGGAACGGAGGCTCTTCTACGTCGCGGTCACGCGGGCCAAGGACTGGCTATACGCCGTATTCCCGCTGCGCTACTACTACAAGAAGTACCCGATGGGGGACGCCCACGCCTACGCGCAGCTCACGCGCTTCGCGCCGGCCAGCGTCCAGAGGCTGATGGACTCTCGCGGCGGAAAGCCGCTGGAGACACACGACGGCCCAATGACCGATGAAGAAATCCGAGCCAAGATCGCCAAGTACTGGGACCGCAGGTTCTAGAGCAAACAGACGAAGTCAGAAGCTAGAGGCTAGAAGCTAGAAGTCAGAACTGCGGATACGTACGGAGTATTCGCAGATACCACAGATCACCGTGCCGGAGAAGTCACCGCGAAGACGAAGACCGTAACGGATTGCGGACGCGTCCTCGCGGCTGGGGGCTGTCCCCGTTCTTCTAGATCAGGCTGGGCGGAGGTAGGATCTCCTTCTCCTGCGGCTCAGGCTTCTGCTCTTCGCCGCTCAACTCCGCCAGTTTTTTTCTCACCTCGCCGGCGTGTCCCCACGGGTTGACTGACGGCCAGATGTGGACGATTCTGCCTTTGGGGTCGATGATGAAGGTCGAGCGGACCGTACCTAGGAACTCCCTGCCCATGAACTTCTTGGGCTGCCAGGCTCCGTAAGCAGCTATTGTCTCGTGCTTGGCGTCACTCAACAGCTCAATCGCCAGCTTGTTCTTCGCCGCGAACTTTCGATGGCTGGCAGCCGAGTCGGTGCTTACACCGAGCACGGTCGCGTCCATGTTGGTGAAATCACCCAGGCGCTCGGTGAACTCGCAAGCCTCCTTGGTGCAGCCGGGCGTCTGGTCCTTCGGGTAGAAGTAGACGACGACCCAGTGTCCAGCGAAGTCCTTCAGGCATACCGGCTTGTCGTCTTGGTCGGGCAGACAGAATTCAGGGGCCTTTTCTCCGACCTTCAGCTTCATCGTTGCCATATGATCTCCTTGGCTAGTTAGACCCAAAGCCACATTCGCAAGATGCTGCTTGACCTTGTACCGTAAGACCACGACAATCTCCGCATCGATATATCCTCGGTCACTCCGACGCTCTGTCGCCTGATGGGCATTGAGCCGCCGACAGTCTGCTCAGCCTTGCCGCTTGGGCCCGTGCTTGCGGCGGTTCCAGAGTCCCCGGTTCCGCAAAACGGGGACAGTCCCTCGGAGCGCTCGGACGCGCGGTACAGTCCCCGTTTTGCCGTCCAGCGCGTGCTGGTCTATGGGGCCGACGCGATCGGCCGGGTGTTCCTGGACAACCACCCGGACCTGAAGCAGCGGCTCGTGGCGGCGACGGACGTGGAGGTCGAACTGCGGGCGATGTTTCCTCCCAAAACCCCGGTCTGCTACGCCTCGATATTCACCGGCGCTCTACCTGAAGTCCATGGCATCCGGAAGTACGAACGTCCGGTGCTCACCTGCGACACGCTCTTCGACGCGCTGGCGCGGGCGGGTAAGCGCGCGGTGATCGTTGCCGTTAAAGACTGCAGCATGGACATTATCTTCCGCAACCGGCAGATTGACTACTTCACAGAAGAGGACGATGGGGCTGTGCTGAAGCGGACGCTCGCGTTGCTTGAGGAAGACGAGCATGACTTCATTGTATGCTACAATCAGGAGTACGACGACGTTCTGCACAGGGCCGGGCCGGAGAGCCCCGACGCAGTCGCAGCGGCCCAGCGGCACGTCGAGACGTTTGTCCGCCTCTGGCAGGCAACCGAGGAGCGTTGGGCCGGGCAATCCCGTGCGCTCTTGTTTGCGCCGGACCACGGCGCGCACAATACGTCAGGAGCGAAGCTCGGTGACCACGGCGAGGACATACCCGAGGATATGGATGTGCTGCATTTCTGGAGGCTCCGTCCGGCAGCCCCAACCGATGCGGCCGAATACGCGCGCAGGGCGTGGGACGAGGCCGCCGAGGTCTGGTAGGATTTCGTCGAATCGGGCAAGGACTGGTATCGGCATGGACTGCACGGGCCGGCTTTGATGCGGGCTTGCGGCGACGTGAAGGGGCGCCGCGTGCTCGACCTCGGTTGCGGTCAGGGCTACTTCTCCCGCGTGCTGGCCCGGGCCGGCGCCAAGGTCTGCGCCGTCGACATCTCGGAGCAGCAGATAGCGAACGCGGTGAAGCACGAGCAGAAGGAGCCGCTCGGCATTGAGTACTTCATCCTCGACGCGGTCCGAGTCGGAGAGCGCTGGGCCATGGGAAGCTTCGACATGGTGACCGCGTGCATGGTCCTGGGTGACACGCTGGACCCGGCCCTGGTCCTGAAGGCCGCACGGGCCGTCCTCACGCCTGAAGGTCGATGTGTCTTCTCCGACGCCCACCCGGTGATGGATGTGCCAGACCGCGGCTGGGAGCGGGACGAGACCGGCCGCAAGACGATGTACAAGTTCGGAAGCTACTTCGACTCCGGCCCGGCCCTCTGCCACTGACCATGGCCCGGCTCGACCGCTACTGGACCACGCCGATCGTGCGGCTCACGATTGACGGGTGGAGTGAGGCAATCGAGCAGGCCGGGTTTCTCATTCGCCGCATCTACGAACCGCGGCCAACCGTTGAAGACGTCGCGCGCGAGCCGCAACTCGACGACTGTCGCGACTTCCCTTCGTTTGTCATCTTCGATCTTGTGACAGACCGGGCGTGAAGGCCCTGGGCGTCGGCGTCAGCTTCATGCCCTAGTCGAGACGGCTGCTTCACAAGAGCCGTCACGTCAGAAATGGAGTGATCGGCGATGCTGCCGAACTCTGGGCTGCGCGGGACTCGGAGTTTTGCATCTCACCCTGCCGACTGATTGACAACAGCGCAGGCCTGCCATAGAATGCAACTCGTATCCGACCTACTCGGGTTCTGCTACTGCAGGAGCGAAGGCGCGCGCTGTGAGCCGCATGTTCAGGTGCCTACAGCCTATGTCGAGGAGATGTGCGACTCGAAACGGTCGGACAAGGTGACACAGAGAAGACCGGTTCGCGCTTGGGGCAGTCGCGACAGGCGGCCCTCGGCAAGAGGGCAACCATCGGTTTCCATTATCCAGTGAGAATTCTCGTTCGCCTCGGCAGCGGTTGCAGACATTGCGGTTCTGCAGCTGTCCGTCTCCCGGATGGCTTGTTTTCAGTGGACAGAAGACAGGAGGTAGGCATGCACCAGAAGCAGCGTTGTGGCCGGTACTCCGAGTGGCCGCTTGCGTTCTTCTTTCTATTGCTGGTTGTCGGAATTGGCACCTCCAGTGCACAACCGGACCAAGGCGCGGCACTGGTCCTGAAAGGCATCGCCCAGTATGAGGACAGCGCCTTGTTCAGGGTTTCTATTGCGACTCTTGAGGAGGCGTTCAAGCACGGCCTCGGTTCCCGGGATTCCACCCGTGCCTACTTCTACCTGGGTTTCTCTCACTACAAGCTGGGACAGCAGGAGAACGGAAACAGGTTCTTCAGGGCTGTCGCCCGGCGTGATGCCAACGCGAAGCTGCCCGCAGGGGCAGAGGAATTCGCGGATCACTTCGGGCGAGCCAGGCAGCAGGTTAGGGAAGAACCCGATGCGTTTGTAGAAGAGCCCCTGCTGCAATCGGCCGAATCGCAGCCAACTTCGAACCTCCAGTTGCGTCCCGAGACCGTGTACGTAAGGTATCCGGTGTATGTCGAACCACGATTCGGCAACTACCTGGCGGGGGCGTCCGGAGGTGCCGTCCTGGGGTTGGCGTCGTACTTCACTTCGGTGCTGTTTGACAACAAAGCCGCGGACAAGGTCAGGGCCTTCACTCTGACAGGCGACTCAGCCTATGCTCAGGAGTTGAAGGCCGAGGCCGCGCAGTATCGTACTATGGGTGATGTCTTCTACTATTCCTCGTATCCCCTGATAGCGGTCGGGTTCTACCTTGGTCTCAAGGTATCGGAGCGGGCTTTCCCCGGCAGGGTCTCTCTCTTGAGAGATGACAGCCCGACCAGAATCTGCTGCTCGCTGGACCGTGATCTGAATCTCTCTTTGGGCGTAAGGAGGAGCATATGGTAAAACGCGTCCTGTCCCCGCTTGCCGGACTGCTGGTCGCTGTCGTGCTGGTCACCTGCGCGTGCCGGTCTGAGCTGAATTTCCCGCCGCGACTCGTGGTCGCACCGGTTTCGGACACCTCCCAGCTGATTGGGGCGCTTCCATATTCCGGTGCCGTCTACGTCAGCAAGAACGGCTACCGGGCCTTTGATCTCGATGCCATCGTTACAGATGAGGATGATGCCGACTCAACCATCAGTTGGTCATTCTCACCGGGTCCGGACATCGAGGTGAGACTGCAAGGCGACACCGCGAGAATAGGGCCGGTCCCCAACAGGGTTTGCTCGAGCTACGTTGTCTTTACTGCCACAGACCCGGGAGGCCTGAACACCAGCAGGACCTGTCCGTTCGTGGTCTTCGAGTTCCGGATGATGCTGGATTCGATGGTGATGACTCCCAACAGCGTGGCAGATACGGTGCTGGAATGTGACTACCGGCCGACCTTGAAGAGCGGACTGATATGGGACCAGCCGGTCTTCGATTCAGCCTGGCTGCTGGAGTGCTCGCTGGTGGACGAATCCGGGGCAAAGGTGCTCAGACTGGAAACCAGCGACTCGGTGGGAACTACAGGTATCTACCTCAGGGTAAGTGACCCGGTCAACAACGCTGACTTCCACCACAGCATCCAGGTGACAGTACGGTGACGTGCGAACGTATTGGTGCTGGCCGCGCGGACATAGGTCGCGCGACAGCTCCGAATCAGGGCGTGCTGGAGATGTCGAAGTGAATAAGGAGCAGAAGTGAAACGTTGTGTTTTCGCGTGTATCGTGGCTGCTGCTATGTGGGCGACCATGGCCAGCGGGCAGGCCGCCACCGAGGCGGACAGGAGCGCCGCGGCCCCAGACAGGGATTCACGGCTGGATGTGCGGATACCCCAGCTCGTCGCCTACCAGGGGAAGCTGACCGATTCAACGGGTCGTCCGGTCGATGACGGTAGCTACGTGATGGTCTTCTCGCTGTCTGCGGACTCTATCGGCAGTTCCTTCTGGCATGAGACCCAGACAGTTGAAACCAGAGGTGGGCTTTTCAACGTACTCCTCGGCAGCAACGTTCCGCTGTCCGCCGACGCCATACCGCAGAGCGGGTGCTACCTCGGCATAAGAGTCCTGCCTTCGACGGTTGAGTTCCGCCGTCAGAGGATTGTGAGCGTCCCCTTTGCCTTCCAGGCGGACAATTCCGACAAACTGCAGGGCAAGGACACGAGCGGTTTTGTCCGCACCGACCAGGCCGACGCAGTGACCGGTGCGATGATAGTGGACGGCACGGTTGTGCGGGCGGATGTGGCGACCGGCTTCAAGGCGCCTTTCGCCGACACCGCCGACTACGCTATCTCGGCGCCAGCTTCGGACAGCGCTGCCGTGGCCGCCAATTCGTACTTGCTGCAGGGCAAGGATACCGCGGCCCTGTGGAATGCGAAGACACTTCAGGGTCAGGATACGACCGCGCTATGGAACGCCAAAAAACTCCAGGGCAAAGACACCACAGGCTTCGTCCTTACGGACCAGCCTGATGCCGTGACCAGTGCGATGATAGTGGACGGCACGGTTGTGCGGGCGGACGTGGCCCTCAGCTTCAGGGCGCCTTTCGCCGATACCTCCGACTACGCCATCTCGGCGCCAGCTTCGGACAGCGCAGCCGTGGCCGCCAATTCACACTTGCTGCAGGGCAAGGACACAACCGCACTCGATGCGAGGTATGTGAACGAGGGACAGACGAGCTCAATCACGAGCGCGATGATCCAGGACACCGTCGTCGGTACTGCACACATCAGGGACTCGGCGGTGACTGCGGGCAAGGTTGCAGTCGGCGCGGTCGCCTCAAATGAAGTCGCCGATAGTTCCCTCACTTCCGTCGATATCAAGGACGGCACCATCACGTCCGCAGACATTGCGACGAGCGGGGTCGTTGCCGGGACCTACGGCGATGGAT